>NZ_JAMYRK010000273.1:0-508 GCF_040321335.1 Mesorhizobium sp. M0437 | reverse complement strand
CCAGAATGAGTTCGTTGAGATCTCAAACAAGGGAGCCGTCCGTGGAACACCTTATCCGTATTGGCATGGATACGTCCAAGAGTGTTTTTCAGCTGCATGGTGTCGACGCTGCGGAGCGTTCGGTGCTGGTGCGTAAATTGCAACGGCGGGCGGTAGTCCCGTTCTTCGCCAAGCTTGCGCCGGTGAGGATCGGGCTGGAGGCGTGCGGTGGCTCGCATTACTGGGCGCGCACGCTGTCGGGGCTGGGTCATGAGGTGGTGCTGATCGCGGCGCAGCACGTGAAGCCGTATGTGCGGCGCGGCAAGCATGACGCGGCTGACGCCGAGGCGATCTGCGAGGCGATGAGCCGGCCCAGGACACGCTTTGTTGGGATCAAGAGCGGCGAGCAGCAAGCGGCGCAGATGCTGTTTGGGGTGCGCGAGCAGCTGGTGCGGCGGCGCACGCAGCTTTCCAACACGATCCGCGGCTACGCAGCCGAATTCGGCCTGGTGGCCGCACAAGGCCTTGC
>NZ_JAMYRK010000272.1:0-514 GCF_040321335.1 Mesorhizobium sp. M0437 | reverse complement strand
ATGAACGTGCGCTAATAAAGTGAAAAAACGGTGAACCACGCATGGGCTGAAGGGCGCACGCTCAAAGCTGGGGTGAAGCGGCAATATCAGTGATGACAAGTTGCGCACCTGATTGTTCCACCCAGCTTTCGACCGAACGAGGGGGCGAGTATGCCGGCTGCGTTGATTTGCCAAGATGATGTACTCCGTCACCCCGCATGCCGATGAAGGAAGCCCGCTCGAACCGCAAATCTCCAAATGTCTAGTGATGGCCCCTGGACCCCGCACATTCGGGGATTCGAAACTGATTTCCAGGTGGTGCTAAGCAAGGCCGGCAAGGTGGAGACGATCACCGTAATGCTAGTATGCTCATACATCGCGCTTTGCTCTGAGGGCGGCCCAGCAGCTTGGGTTAGGGGGGCCGCTGGGCCTGACCAGCGAGCGTTCGGGAATGCTCGACTGGCTGGTTAGTATTTTAGATAAATCTAATATAATCGAACCATGCGAACGAAGTACGCGGCGGTAAGAAAGTGGC
>NZ_JAMYRK010000271.1:0-518 GCF_040321335.1 Mesorhizobium sp. M0437 | reverse complement strand
TCGGGATGCCATTCGAGGACACGAGCGCGATGAAACAGAAGCTGGAATTTGTCAGGTTGGCGAGCGCGCCGGGAGCGAATGTGAGCGCGTTGTGCCGGCGCTTTGGGATCGGTCGGACCGTGGCTCACAAGTTGATCGCGCGCTATCGGACGGAGGGCGAGGCCGGGCTTTTGGAGCGTTCGCGCCAACCGCTCTCGAGTCCCAGGCGCAGCGCCTGGGAGGTCGAAGCAGCGGCGCTTTCGGTGCGGGCGGCACATCCGGCCTGGGGCGGGCGCAAGATCGCCCGGGTCCTGGCGCGCCAGGGGATTGGCTGTCCGTCGCCCTCGACGGTGACCGGCATCTTGCGTCGCAACGGCGTCGAGCTCGGGGCGCTGGGCGGCGGGGCAAAGCCCTTCATCCGCTTCGAGCACGAAGCGCCCAACGATCTGTGGCAGATGGACTTCAAGGGTCATGTGCCGTTGCGCGCCGGGCGCCTGCATCCGCTGACCGTGCTCGACGACCATTCGCGGTTCTCGATC
>NZ_JAMYRK010000270.1:0-520 GCF_040321335.1 Mesorhizobium sp. M0437 | reverse complement strand
TTGTAATCCGCATCCAGGCGCCACAATACCGACGGCACCCAGGCCACGCCGCATTCGATGACGACGAAGTAGAGGTCCGGCCATTTTTCGAAGACGCCATGCGCAATCATGCTTGCGACATGTGAAATCGCCGACATGTGCAGGATGGCGTGCGTCTCCCAGAAGAACGTCGTTGGGGCAGGAGCAATCGCGGTCGAATTCACGCCGCCATGGCCGCCCAGATGTATGGCAAAGGGCAGCCCCACCTCGGCGCAAGCCTCATAGATTGGATGGTAAAACGGATCGCCATAGGGCTTGACGGAGCCTTGCGAAGCGAGAACCTGAACCATGCGCGGATGATTGCCAAGACGGCGTATCTCGGCGGCCGCGAGCTTCGGATCCTGTGGCGCGATGATGATCGAGCCCATGAAGCGATCGTCCTTCGGCAGCCATTGGTCGATCTGGTAGTCATTGTAGGCGCTGACAAGGGCGCTGGCATAATAAGGATTGGCGAGGGTGGAAGCCTCGATCGGCTCATCGC
>NZ_JAMYRK010000269.1:0-521 GCF_040321335.1 Mesorhizobium sp. M0437 | reverse complement strand
AGGCGCCAGACGAGCGCCGTGAGCACGATGACCGTGGTCACCGAGAGCAGGTAGCGGCCCGTCGCCCTGTCGAGCGAGAAGCCCGCAACGGCAAGGTGCGGCGCCGAGATCACCCCGGAAGGGTTGTCGTTGGAGAACCAGCCGAACTTGGTCAGCGCCCACTGCACGAAGAACTGGGCGGCGAGCGTCGAGACGGCGAGATAGAAGCCGCGCAGGCGCAGGCTCGGCAATCCGAACACGACGCCGATGCCGGCGGCCGAAATCCCGGCCAGGATCATGGTTGCAGCCAGCGGCAGTCCTTCGACCCGAAGGTTGAAATTGTAGGCGGCGAAAGCGCCGACCGCCATGAAGGCGGAGGAGCCCAGCGAAAGCTGGCCGCAATAGCCGGTCAAAAGGTTGAGGCCGACCGCCGCCAGGCTGAGCGCAAGGAACGGCAGCAGGATCGCCTCGACGAGATAGCTCGACGCATAGGCGGGGATCAGGCCGTAGGCCACGGCAATCAGGGCGACGGGCAGAGCTAA
>NZ_JAMYRK010000268.1:0-531 GCF_040321335.1 Mesorhizobium sp. M0437 | reverse complement strand
TCCCGCCTTGCGCATCGAGCGGATCGGGCTCGAGGCCGGACCGTTGTCGCAATGGCTGTTCGAAGGCCTGGCCAGGGCCGGTTTGCCGGCAATCTGCATCGAGACCCGACACACCAAGGCATTCCTCAAGGCGCGGCCGAACAAGACGGATCGCAATGATGCGCGCGGCATCGCACAGATGATGCGCGTCAACCTGTTCCGCCCGGTGCATGTCAAGACGCTGACGAGCCAGAAGCGCCGCGCGCTGCTGACGGCGCGCAAGCTGCTGCAGGAAAAGGCCCTCGCCATCGAGAACGACCTGCGCGGCCTGTTGCGCAATTTTGGGCTCAAGGTTGGCGTCGTCGGGACCGTCAAGTTTGAGGATCGGATTCGCGAGCTCGTCGAAGGACGCTGTGAACTGGCCGAAATTGTCACGCCGCTGCTGGAGGCGCGCTGCAAGCTGCGAGAACAGTTTACAGTTCTACATCGCAGACTTCTGAGAATCGTGCGGGACGATGAGGTCTGTCGGCGCTTGATGACGATCTCCGGCGT
>NZ_JAMYRK010000267.1:0-535 GCF_040321335.1 Mesorhizobium sp. M0437 | reverse complement strand
CGCCGGAAGACATGATGCCGTCTTCAAGCTGCTTGACGATCTGTCGGATCGCAGATTGACGAAGTCCTGTCCTCCGTTCGATCAAGCCGGAACTCAAAGAAGGGAGGCGACGATAGAGGCTGTCCCTGAGAGCTGCCGCTCGGAAGGGAAACGTTAGCATGGTCCGGCTACTCCGCTTAATTGGGCGCGTCGGATAGGCTATGCGGCGTGATGTCTATCAAGGAGGGGTTCTATCGGAGGCCGACGGGCGAGACGCTCTCGCACATTACGATCGCTTACACGCAGCCGTATCGCTTTCCAAGATACCGTGACGGCGACCGACATTGCTCAATCAGTCGCCACCGGCCTGCGCATTTTCACGATATTTGAGGCCAGCACCGACGAGGTGCTCGTAGCCACGTATCCAGGGTCAGACTTCAACCAGGATGATCCTGGTCACCTAACCACCATGGGAAATCGACCATAGCGAGGCCGTGGGGCCGACTGGCTCGACGATATGATCGACCAGTCGCCGAACAAAACGTCGGATCAGGAC
>NZ_JAMYRK010000266.1:0-536 GCF_040321335.1 Mesorhizobium sp. M0437 | reverse complement strand
TATTTGCATTGGTCGGATCGCAGCCATTACGAAGAAGCCGGCAACGGTTCGCCCATGCTGCTGTCGTTCAGCTTTGATGCTGGCGTTACGACCTTGTTCGGGCCTTTGTTGGCGGGCGCCAAGCTTCGTCTTGTCAACCCCATTGCCCAAATACATGCGCTTGCTGGTTTAGAGGATGGTCAGACCTATGATCTAATCAAGCTGACGCCTTCGCATTTAAGCCTGCTGAACAAGCGGCTTGAAGCCGACAAGGGACCAGCCCCGACCAGAGCGCTCATGGTCGGTGGGGAGGCCTTGATCCCGGGAGACATGCAGTTTTGGCAAGAGCGTTTTCCGAACGTGCGTCTGATCAATCATTATGGTCCGACAGAAGCGACGGTTGGATGTGCCACATTCGCAATATCAGACGCTGTCGGGGGGCTGGCCTCGATTCCCATCGGGCGTCCGATTGCGAACACGCGGATCTACCTGCTGGACGCTCATGGTGCGCCGGTGCCGTTCGGGGCGGTGGGCGAGCTCTATATCGGCGGGGCGGG
>NZ_JAMYRK010000265.1:0-537 GCF_040321335.1 Mesorhizobium sp. M0437 | reverse complement strand
CCCGAACGGCACGGGCCCACCATGACCGTCCAGCAGGTACACCCGCGTGTTCGCAATCGGGCGCCCGATCGGGATGGAGGCCAGCCCCCCGACAGATTGGGCGATCTCGCAGACTGTCGCGAAGGTCGTTGTCTCGGTCGGACCGTAGCAGTGAATGAGGCGTACAGGACCTTCTTCTCTCAGCAATCTCAAAAATGAGGGAACGTCACTGACCTCGCCTCCACAGAGGAGGTACTTAAGTTGTGCTAACGTCGGAGCGATCGATGACGTATATTGGTTGAATAACGCTGTTGTTAGAAAAAGGGTTGTCACCCGTTGCTGTTCAAGTGACTTGGCAAAATTTGAAGGATTTATGACGGTCGTGGCATCCAATGCAATGATGCAGCCACCGTTGAGCAGCGGCGCCCACACTTCAAATGTGCTGGCGTCGAAGGCGGGATTACCCACCCACGCCACACGATCACTCGAGCTGAACTGCGCATAGCCATTGTTGATGACGAGCCGGTTGACCGCACGGTGAGCAACAACAACCCCCTT
>NZ_JAMYRK010000264.1:0-546 GCF_040321335.1 Mesorhizobium sp. M0437 | reverse complement strand
GAGATCGATCCGATGATCACCCACACGCTGAAGCTCGAGGACATCAACAAGGGCTTTGACCTGATGCATGAAGGCAAGTCGATCAGGAGCGTGGTAGTCTATTGAAGGAGGTACTGATCCGGGTTCGGATCCGATATCCGAATTTCGGCGAGTCGCTCAGTATGCAGAGCTGGCAATTCGGCGAACATCTTTGGGTAGCGCTTAGGAATAACAACCGCGTTCGCATCGACCTCGACGAGATCGACCGCGGCAGAGAAGAAATATCGTTTCTCGTGCGCGATACATATCTGAGCAAGGCGCTCAAGGTGGTAGAGCGCGTCAGGCAAGAACACCGTATGGAGAATGAAGCGGTAATCGAAACGGAACCAGCATAGAACCAAGGGAGGAGACAAAAATGCCGGAAAAACTGCATCCTAAAATCGACAATGGACTGCCACGGGAAAAGGCCGACTTTGCCGGCGGCACGCTGGTCTGCGCCTGCACCAGCAACCCGGTCAAGGTGAAGGTCAAGGGCCAGATCGCCCACAACCATGCCTGCGGCTGCAC
>NZ_JAMYRK010000263.1:0-564 GCF_040321335.1 Mesorhizobium sp. M0437 | reverse complement strand
GCTTGTTTGGATCCTGACCGAGCATTTCCACGACGTCCAGTTCCGGTGGCCAGGAGCCGTCAGCCGGGAGAAGCCAGAAGGCCGGCCATACACCTTGCTTTTCGGGCATGTCAGCCCGAATTTCGAAATAGCCGTAGGTTTGTGCGAAGGACTCATAGGTCGTCAGCAAACCTGACGTGTATTTGTAATCGTTTATGTAGGGCTGGATTGCCGCGGGAGCCTGGGCGGCGGTAATCGTGAGAACACCGTCCTGAACACTGAACGGGTTGACCGAACTCGTCGGGGCGTAGTTGGTGTCGATATACCATTGAAGCTCCTTGTTGCTCGTGAGCGAGCTGCCGTTCGCGGCACCCCACCAGAAGTTCGAGTCCCAGGTGCCGCTCGAGCCATTCCACAGGTTGAGCGTGTTGAACTCGTCCGAGAAGGTGAGTTCCAGATGCGACCTGTCCAGGGCCAGATCGAACTGGCCTGGGGTGAACTGGTCGACGGTCTTGTTGGCGAAAACGAGAAATTCGTCATTGGACAGATTAAGTCGGACGTTCGCTCCCGACTGAACCATGTTGG
>NZ_JAMYRK010000262.1:0-585 GCF_040321335.1 Mesorhizobium sp. M0437 | reverse complement strand
ACGACTGACCAGCAGGCCACGGGCAACACGAAGATGAAGACCGAGGAGCAAGCCCAGGGCAAGGCTGGAACCACCACCACCGAGCAGGCTCAGGGCAGCTCCAAGATGCAGACCGAACAGCAGGCTCAGGGTAAGGCTGGGACCACGACCACAAACCAGGCTCAGAGCAATACTTCTACCCAGCAGGACCAGAGTTCGACCGCTTCCATCAGCAATGTGACCGTTGAGCAGAAGACAGAGATCACTCAGGTCATCAAGGAGACGAACGTCCAACCCGTTTCCAACGTCGATTTCGACATCTCCGTCGGTGTCGAGGTCCCGCGAAAGAAGGTCCGGCTGCATCGTCTGCCGGCGCGCATCGTCAAGATCGTTCCGGCTTACGAAGGCTATGAGTATTTCGTGCTCGCCGACGGCCGGATCGTCATCGTCGACCCGAATACCTACAAGATCGTGATTATCCTGACCTAGTCGTGGCCAGACGGTCTACCGTGGGTTGATTCACCAAAAAAGCCCGCCGCGCAGCTCGGGCGGCGGGCTTTTCCGTACCCAGCTCCAGCGTCTGCAAATCGCAAATCAAGGTCCGTC
>NZ_JAMYRK010000261.1:0-590 GCF_040321335.1 Mesorhizobium sp. M0437 | reverse complement strand
CAAACTAGCAGCCGCGGCGCGGCATCCGCGAGGACCTGCCGCAGCCGCGCGCAGGGATAGGCCGGGTCCAGCGGCAGATAGGCGCCGCCGGCCTTCAGGATCGCCAAGACACCCACCACCATCGCCAGGCTGCGCTCCAGGCAGATCGCCACTGGCTGATCCGGCTTCACCCCGAGCGCGATCAGATGATGGGCCAGCCGGTTGGCCCGGGCGTTGAGTTCGCCATAGGAGAGCGCCTCGTCCTCATGGACCACCGCCACCGCCTCCGGCGCCTGGCGCACCTGTTGCTCGAACAGCTCGTGGATGAAAAGATCCGACGGATAGGCCGCCGCCGTCCGGTTCAGATCCTCCAAAAGGTAGGTCCGCTCCTCGGGCGACAGCAGTTCAATCCGGCCGACCGGCAGCCCGGCATCGGCAACCACAGCGCACAACAGATTCTGCAAATGCTGCGTCATGCGGTCGATCTGCTCCGGTGCCAATCGACTTGCATCAAAGTGCCATCGAAAGCTCCCATCCAGAGCGCAAAGCTCGAATGTCAGCAAATCACCGGATAGGGTTGTCTCAGAACTCGCGTTCGAAGCTAGATCGCC
>NZ_JAMYRK010000260.1:0-611 GCF_040321335.1 Mesorhizobium sp. M0437 | reverse complement strand
GATCCACTTCGTCGGCGGAGCCCGCACGCCGCAAAAGCTTTGCTCCGGTTTTTACGATCTTGCCAAGCTTGCCCAGCTTGCCGAGCAGTTTCGAGCCACCTGCCGCCGCGGCCTTGTCGTTTGTCGGCGCTTCATCGGATCGCGTAAGCTCGGTCTCCTGGACCACCGCGGTAACCAGGCGCTTCAGCGCGGAGTCGGCGCTTGAAAGATCCTTGAGGTTCTCACTGGCGACATTGAGGTCGGTCAATGGCGCGAGCCTCATGTCGCGCAGGAAGCTGTCCCATTGCGCGATATAGTCGTCGTAATAAAGCTTCAGAATATCCTCTGACAGCGCCGACACCGAGGTTTCGGAATTTTCCGAGCAACCGCCGGCGAACACCGCCCGGTCGAGTGCTGCCTGGGCGGCGACATCCTCGACCCGGTCGAGAATGGCGTCATGGAAGCCGGCATAGGTGAATGCTCCCGAAATGCCGACCCGAAGCGTCTTGTCGGAACGCCGCGCAAAGACCTTGGCGCCGTTGGGGCCGGCGAAGTTGGCAGGAATCCATTCCTTGAGCGCAGCCACCGCCGGGTCGGCCAGCAGCTGCTTGTAGGCACGCGCCGGCAAGGAA
>NZ_JAMYRK010000259.1:0-619 GCF_040321335.1 Mesorhizobium sp. M0437 | reverse complement strand
TGCATCGAAATGGACGTGAGTGTACCTTCGTCCATCGCCGCTTCGACGTCCCTTGGCTCGATCGGTTGGTTTGGCCCGCTGCCAACCCACGAGTCGACCTTCGATCCTGCCCCCACCTCCCTGAACCGGTCGAGGATCTCACCAAGGTCAGCCCTCGACACGCCATTCGTTATCTGAGCCAGAATTCTGCGTTGCGGGTCGTTTGGGTTAAGATACCCCGCTCCCGGAATCAATTCACAGAGCTTGTCGCGATTTTGGTATGCCAGAACGCCAAGCATCGCGATCGCCAATCTTCCCAGATTTGCCATTTGATCTCCTCCACGGTTTTGGCCGATGAGCGAATCGAAGCCAAGTCTTGGCGGATGACGACCCGTGTGGGCTCCAACAACTTCTTGCCGGTCGGCTCGCCGGCGGAGAGGACGCGTCCTTCGGGTTACTCGTTTTCATCTGACGTCTTCTCCTGACGCAGAATTTCGGGGCGCTTGGCCCGCAGTCGCCCTACGCCGATCGAACGCCCTAACCCGGCGCCTTCCGGGTTTGTTCCGCTTGTCAGAGTTTGTCGGCGACGATGGAGAGCGCGACCCGACGGGGTAACTCTACCGGGTCGAGAGACAGAGTC
>NZ_JAMYRK010000258.1:0-642 GCF_040321335.1 Mesorhizobium sp. M0437 | reverse complement strand
CTCGTCAGCCGTTCCTGACTTTCGACCGGGTGCGGATGAATGTCTTCAACGGGTCATCGACGTGAATTCGTCCGTGGGCGAACGACTTCCGCTCGAGGTATCGAAAACTGTATTTCCGGCTCGGATACCAAGCGTCAGATTTTCACCACTGGCGACTCGAACCTCCGAAATTTACAGCGGAACACTCCGCCGTCCGTCGCCCTCCGATGCGCACGTCGCTACTCGTCTTTGCCGGAGACGTACCGTGATCGTTGATTTTTGGCTTTTTCGATTGGCCAAAATCAGAAATCTTCCCGTATTGTCCCGCACGGTTCCGCGGCTAATTATGGTCGGTCGTCTTTGCTCTAGATCAATGAATGCCCAGTTCATGCCGGTAGGCTTTAGGGGATTAACCGAAAGGTTGCCTGGAAGAGGGAGAATGCAGAGGCGAGGACGACTATCCATTGGCTAAACGTCACTGACCGACAGGAAAACATAGAGGATGTCTGGTTCTTCTGTCGAATTGACAATGCGTTGATAGAAAGCGAAATCATACGACATCCGCGTTGCCTTGTCTTGAAGCAACCGTGGTCTAGTAGCCGAAGGAGGAACTGGGGCTTGGGAGGATAAGCATGGCCGAGGATTTGGCCGGTAATCATGCCG
>NZ_JAMYRK010000257.1:0-644 GCF_040321335.1 Mesorhizobium sp. M0437 | reverse complement strand
TGCAGTGGCGATGGCGTCCGCCGTGTGGGGTCTTCCGACCCCGGCCAGCGTGCAGGCGGTACGTCGGGCGCTGCCAACGGTGAAGCTGATCGCGTCGGGCGGGATCCGCGACGGCGTCGACGTGGCCAAGGCCATCCGCCTGGGCGCGGACATCGCCGGGCAGGCGGCCGGCGTGCTGCGCGCGGCTAGGGTATCCACCGAGGCGGTTGTCGCGCATTTCGAGATCGTCATCCGCCAGTTGGCCGTCGCCTGCTTCTGCACCGGCTCGGCTGATCTGGCGGCGTTGCGTCAGGCGCGCTTGTTGCCCTCGGCACATCTGCCCGCCGGTTGATGCCGGCATCGCCCGCACGTGGCGGCGGGCCTTAGAACTGGAGAAGCGAAAAAGTGCATTACGACATCATCATCATCGGCGGAGCCATCGTCGGCTCCTCGGTCGCCTATTATCCGCGCGAGGAAGGGTTTTCGGGCTCGATCGCGCTTGTCGAGCGCGACCCGCAATTTTCTCATGCGGCGACCACACTGTCCTGCGCCTCCATCCGCCAGCAGTTTTCGATCCCGGAAAACATCCGGCTGTCGCAATTCACGCTGAAACTGTTCCGGCGGCTCAGGGAAGAGTTTGGCGCGGACGCCGATATCGGCTTTCG
>NZ_JAMYRK010000256.1:0-645 GCF_040321335.1 Mesorhizobium sp. M0437 | reverse complement strand
TCGGCCACGTCGATCGTAACGTTATTCTGGGTCACCATAAGCTCAAGCTGCGTCGGGCTCACGTCATCGGTGATCGGCATCACCTTGATGCCGGTTTCGGCTTCAAACGGTTTCACATAGGCATTGATATTGGCCTGACCCCAAGTGCCACCGCCCACCGCCACCCTTAACTCGCCCGATGATTGCGCCGTAGCCCGGCTAGCGACGGAAGACAGCGCGCCGACCACGACTCCGGACGACGTCATCTGCATGAAACGTCTGCGATTCATCCAAATGCTCATTGTTTGTTCTCCCTCTTTGTTCCCGCCAGCAGACGGGATTCCTTTCTTTTCCGTTTGCGTGCCGCCGGTATCGACGCTCATTAGAATTCGTGTGAAGAGCTTTGCCTTCTGGAACCGCGTCAAAGGCTAAAAAAGCGTAAGTGCGAAGCTGGCGTCGATCAAATGGCGAATTCTCAACCTGATATAACCGGCGGTTAAGTTTTATTTGTCGTCTCGTCCTCCTTAACCGGAAGCTCTAATAGAGCGCCTAAAGCGACTCAGTGTCGTTCGCGACTCAGTCGCACAGCAGTAATTTCAGGCAGCCAGCGCCGTCTCGACCAGGCTCACCCAGTAGCCGATGCCATAAAGCAGGGCTTCGTCGTTG
>NZ_JAMYRK010000255.1:0-647 GCF_040321335.1 Mesorhizobium sp. M0437 | reverse complement strand
AGCGACAAGAAGATCGGCGAGGACGCCATCCGCGAACTGATGGCTGCGGTCGATGCCTACATCCCGACGCCGGTTCGTCCGCTCGACAAGCCGTTCCTGATGCCGATCGAGGACGTGTTCTCGATCTCGGGCCGTGGCACGGTGGTGACCGGCCGCGTCGAGCGCGGCGTCGTCAAGGTCGGCGAGGAGCTGGAGATCGTCGGCATCCGTCCGACCACCAAGACGACCTGCACGGGCGTCGAGATGTTCCGCAAGCTGCTCGACCAGGGCCAGGCCGGCGACAACATCGGCGCGCTGCTGCGCGGTGTCGACCGCGAGGGCGTCGAGCGCGGCCAGGTCCTGGCCAAGCCCGGCACCGTCAAGCCGCACAAGAAGTTCGTTGCCGAAGCCTACATCCTGACCAAGGACGAGGGCGGCCGCCACACGCCGTTCTTCACCAACTACCGTCCGCAGTTCTATTTCCGCACGACGGACGTGACCGGCATCGTGTCGCTGCCGGAAGGCACCGAGATGGTGATGCCGGGCGACAACATCACCGTCGATGTCGAGCTGATCGTGCCGATCGCCATGGAAGAGAAGCTGCGCTTCGCCATCCGTGAAGGCGGCCGCACCGTCGGTGCCGGCATCGTCGTCACCATCACAGAGTA
>NZ_JAMYRK010000254.1:0-662 GCF_040321335.1 Mesorhizobium sp. M0437 | reverse complement strand
ACCGCTCGGCCGTCAGCTCCGGCCGGTTCAGGTAGCCACGCGCAACCCCCGCCCCGCCGATATAGAGCTCGCCCACCGCCCCGAACGGCACCGGCTGACCATGAGCGTCCAGAAGATAGATCCGCGTGTTGGCGATCGGACGGCCGATCGTTTCAACGACGGTGTCTCCCCTGGGCATGCAAATCCAGGTCGAGTACGTCGTTGTCTCGGAAGGGGCGTATAGGTTACAGATCTTCTCGACGCGGCTGTGCTCGAAGATTCTCTCGATCAGAGCTGCGCTCAGCGCTTCGCCCGCCAAATTGATGGCGCTTGCCGCGGCGGGGACTGCTTCCTTGGCGAGCAGAGCGGCGATCGCAGAGGGGACTGTATTGATCAGCGAGACGTCCAAAGGCGTTTGCGCCAGCGCCAGCGCATTGTCGACGAGATAGAGCGTGCCGCCCTGTGACAGGGTAGCGAAGCACTCGTAGACGGACAGATCAAAGCTGATCGAAGTGGAGAACAGCATGCGGCTGGTCTGTGCTTGCGCGTAGACGCGGCTACTCCAACGCAGCAGGTTCACGGTGCTTTGATGCTCGACCATGACGCCCTTGGGCGTCCCGGTGGAGCCCGAGGTGTAGATGATGTAGGCGAGCTGGCGGGGGGTGAGCCCCAGCGCGCGCGGG
>NZ_JAMYRK010000253.1:0-676 GCF_040321335.1 Mesorhizobium sp. M0437 | reverse complement strand
ACCTGGAACATACTGCAGGGGACTCAGCTTGAGCGGCAATGTAACGCTCTCGCCCGGGGTATACGTCATTCAAGGCGGTGATTTCAAAGCGAACTCGAATGCAAATATTTCCGGCGAGGTGTCGTCATTTATCTGGCCGGTACCTCCGGCGTTAGCATGAACGGCACGGCGACCGTCAAGCTCAGCGCACCGACGTCGGGCACCTATTCAGGTGTGCTGTTCTATGGCGACAGAGCCAACCTGGCGGGATCCAACACGTTTAATGGCACGGCGGATTCGCTATTGACCGGCGCTCTGTATTTTCCAACACAGGGCGTCAATTATCTCGGCAATTTCTCGGGCAAAGGTGGTTGCACGCAGGTCGTCGCAAGTACCGTGCAATGGTCCGGCAACGCAAACATCATTCAGGATTGCACGAGCCTTGGAATGCGAGACATTCCGGCCACGCAAACCGTTCAGCTTGTCGAGTAGTTTTCGTGGATCGGCTACAAGTCCGGATGTTCCGGAGTGATTCGGGTGTTGCCGCGGTAGAGTTTGCGCTGGTTCTGCCCATCCTTTGCCTGGTACTTCTTGGCATTATCGACGGCTGGTCTTTTGTCTCGAGCGCATTGTCGATGCGTGCAGGCGTCAAAACCGCGGCGAACCTCGTGATGCAAGGAGCAGTCGAGGATACGAC
>NZ_JAMYRK010000252.1:0-709 GCF_040321335.1 Mesorhizobium sp. M0437 | reverse complement strand
TCCATTGTGGACGCTCCCTCTCTTACGGTGGCTGTCAAACACCACCATTCTGGCACATCGATGCCGTCGAGGGGGCGTCCACCCCATCACTATCGGAATCCGCCAGCGGCGGCGCGACAATGAAGCTGCGAGCGTTGCGTCAATCAAGATGAGAATGCTGGCGGGTTGGAACGCAGGGAGGGCGTAGCCCGACTGGAGTTTCAACCCGCCAGCGCCGCGGCCTTTTCGGGCTTCAGCGCGCGAGTGGATTTTCTGCATTTAGCTGCAGCGAAGGTCCCGGTGGTGCGGTGGAAGCGCACCCGGGGCATCTTGGACTTATTATCCAGGACTGCTGCATTGCCGCAGCAATGGTCACAACCTGCTAGGGTCCGGACCCATAAAGGGTTCCACTGACGGTGGTTTTATGATTCACGGTCTCCAAAGGGAGGCCACCGATGAATCGCGATTATTTCTGGCTGACCGAGGAGCAGTTTTCGCGGCTGCAGGCGCTGCTGCCAACCGACACGCGCGGCAAGCGCTGGCGGTCCTCCGGCTGAGGTCCTGATCGACTCTTCGGCCGTGAAGGCGCATCGCTGCGCTTCTGCCGGCAAAGGGGGGAGCAAAATCAGGCGATTGGCCGGTCGCGCGGTGGGCGAACCACGAAGATCCACGCCCTGACCGATGGCCTGTGCCGCCCGATCGCTTTCCTCTTGACCGGTGGCCAGGTCGC
>NZ_JAMYRK010000251.1:0-732 GCF_040321335.1 Mesorhizobium sp. M0437 | reverse complement strand
CGCAAGGAGCGCCTATCTATTCGCATGAATTCGTTGTTGTTGTTCATTGTCATTCCCCTTTTTGTGTTCACTCACAGCATTGATTGCCGGATGTTTTCTTTGCCGAACCGCTCGTCGTCGATCCGTGCTTGGATTTGGGCCAACATTTTCTCGAGATCGGCCATGAGATCGTCGTGCGATTCCAACCCCACGCTGAACCGCAGAAGGAGGTCCTGACCACTCCAGGTCGTCGCGGAGCGGTTGCTCTTCACGGGCATGGGGGCAACGAGGCTGCGTGTCCCACCCCACGAGGCGCCGATGGCGAACGTCTCTAGCGTATTGAGCGCCTCCGGCACGTGCGGCAGTGCTTCGGGAACCAATTCCACGCTGAACACTCCGCTCGCGCCGAGGAAGTCGCGCTTCCAGAATTCGTGCCCGGGACAAGACGGCAGGGCGGGGTAGAGCACACGCTCGACGGCTGGGTGGCCGCGGAACCAGTTGATCATCGCCGTCGCGCCGTCGTGCGCGTGTTTCATTCGCACGCCAAGAGTCTCCATGCCCCGCAACACCAAAGAGGCGTCGTCGGGGGAAACACCGATCCCGGCGCGCCCCATAGTCGCCTTGAGCGCGTTGAAAAGCTGCTCGGAAGCCACCGTGATCGACCCCATCAGCACGTCGGAATGGCCCGAGATATATTTGGTGAGCGCTTCGGTCACGATGTCGGCCCCATGTACGAGGGGCTTGAAGTTAAGA
>NZ_JAMYRK010000250.1:0-743 GCF_040321335.1 Mesorhizobium sp. M0437 | reverse complement strand
TTCATAAACGGACATGTTGGTGTAGCTTGTACGTGCCCAAAGCCCCGGCGCAACGACCCAGCGCCGGGGTTTTTTTGTCCGCCTGGTAATCCGCGAGTTCAATCCGAGGTCGCTCTCAATTCGAACGCGAGCGAATTACGCCGCAAAGTCCCTTAGGCAAGACGCTGTGGGTGGCACCGCGGTGCGAAGCGCGAGTGCGGAGGAACTTTCTGGCACTCCGCCAATTATTCTGCATGTCCCAAACAGCACACGTCGAACCGCCCCGGCAGGGACGTTTCGGCCTGGCTCCAAGCGGGGAAGGTCAAATATCGTGAGGACATTGTCGAGGGACTCGCGAACGCGCCGATGGCCTTCGTCGGTCTTCTCAAGGGCCGCAATTTCGGCAAGCTGTTGGTCAGGGTTTCACAGTGAGTAGAAAAGCGTCTCCCAAACCTAGATTGCCGAAACCACATGGAATCGTTCGAGGGCGAATATGCGGGGCGCTTTGCTGTCATGGTGAAGGGGCAAAGACTCATTCACGCCGTGCATCGGTTCGTATCTTGCAACGCCCGTAGTATCTGCCAAGGATACGCGATCCTGATCCGATGGAGCACGGGATGCCGAGCCAAATGAGAAAGCTGACCTTGACCGCGGACCACGTCGCGCGGGTCTACAAGGTCGTTCAGGACCAGGGTTTGACGCCAGGTGCCGAGCTACACACCGATGCCGACTACGACAGCTGGGTCGAGCAAATGATCCGAACC
>NZ_JAMYRK010000249.1:0-754 GCF_040321335.1 Mesorhizobium sp. M0437 | reverse complement strand
ACGAACATGAAGTAATCGCGGAAGCGGTGGCCACCTGAGATGTGGCGGCGATGTTCGAACATCTGGCCGGCTGGCTGTCCTCCGATAGGATGAAGAACGGGCTCTCGATCGACACCGGGCCCAGCCACCGAACGGAGGACAGCCATGGAACACTATATCGGCCTCGACGTATCCATGAAAGAGACGGCAATATCGATCCGGCAGAACGGTAAGAGGATTTGGCGGGGCAAGTGCGCATCCGATCCGCAACTGCTTGCGGCGGTGATCCGCAAGCGCGCACCGCATGTCCGGCGGGTTGTGTTCGAAACGGGGCCGCTGTCGGTGTGGTTCTACCATGCGTTGACGGCAGAGGGCCTGCCGGTGATCTGCATCGACGCGCGGCATGCCAAAGCCGCGCTCGACATGGCCGCGAACAAGACCGATGCGAACGATGCCGATGGCCTGGCACATCTGGCCGAGGTCGGCTTCTACCGAGAGGTCCGCGTCAAAGGTTTCGACAGCATGCTGATCCGCACGCTGATCACCGCGCGGCGCCAACTTCTTAAGATGCGTTTGCAGATATCCAATCAAATCCGTGGATTGATGAAGACGTTCGGCCTTGTCGTGCCCAAGGGCGCCGGAAGCGTGTTCGAACGCAACGTTCGCGACCTTCTGCGGGGTGAAGAAAAGCTGGCGCGCATTGTTGTGCCAATGCTGCAGGCATGGAGTGGTATCCGATACCAAATCGCAGAGCTGAGCAAGCAGCTGGCAGCGA
>NZ_JAMYRK010000248.1:0-761 GCF_040321335.1 Mesorhizobium sp. M0437 | reverse complement strand
CCGCCGGCCTTGCCGCTGCCCCTGAAGTCCGTCGCTGGCACACCCGGGCTCGTGGCCAATCCCTATGATCTCGAGAGGCTGGAAGCGATCGGCCGCGACGACCGTGTCCTGGTCGTGGGCACCGGACTGACGTCGGCGGACGTGATTGCAACGCTCGACCGCAAGGGGCATCGTGGCCACATCGTCGCGCTGTCACGCCACGGCTATCGCTCGCGCGGCCAAGCCGCGATGCTGGCCGATCCAATTGGCGATTTCACGACCCTTCCTTCACGCAGCGCAACGGCACTATTCAGGCGCATCCGGGTAACGATCCTTGATGCCAAGCGTCGGGGCGAAGACTGGCATCCGGTGCTCGATGCCGTCCGACGTCAGGGACAAACCATCTGGCAGGCCTTGCCGCTGGCCGAGCAGCGACGTGTGGCACGCCATCTTCGTGCGCTCTGGGACGTGCATCGCTTCCGCCTCGCGCCGCAAGTTGCGGACGTGCTCGATCGATGCGTCGCCGAGGGTAAGCTTGCCTATCGCGCCGCAACGATTGTCGGCGCCGAACAGGTCGACGGACGCATTCGCGTGAGGCAGCGGCTGCGTGGCCAACGCAGCCTCGTTGTCGAGGCTTTCGACAGTGTGGTCGTGACGACCGGACCGGCGCACGCCGATATCTTGCGGACCAACACGGCGATTGCGGCGCTCGAGCGGATGGGATTGGTCCGGCTCGACCCGATTGGTCTTGGTTTGGAGACCGACAGCCAAGGCCGTGCGGT
>NZ_JAMYRK010000247.1:0-770 GCF_040321335.1 Mesorhizobium sp. M0437 | reverse complement strand
ACCTGGAGCGGCGGAGGTGATGCGACGGTTCAGAATTGGCAGTGCGGTCTACGAGGAGGGAGCGCCTGACCTGCAGGCGGCGCTGGCGAACGCCTATGCCCGCACCGAGCGTCCGCTATGCCTGTGCCGCGAGCCGAGCTGCCCGATGTACATCGCCCGCATCGGCGACCTTCATCTGATCAAGCGCATGCCGCTCAGCGGCGGCGGGCATGATCCGTCCTGCGATTCCTATGAATCACCTCACGAACTGTCCGGGCTGGGCGCGCTGATGGGCAGCGCGATACAGCTTGATCCGCAAAGCGGCATGGCGGCCCTCAAATTGGACTTCAGCCTGTCGAAGACAGGGAGCCGGGCAGCATCCGTGCCTGCGGGGCAAAGTTCCGCCAGCGCAACCGCCGATCCCAGGAGGATGTCGCTGCGTGGCCTCCTTCATTATCTCTGGCACGAGGCCGAATTGACGATCTGGACATCCCGATGGGCCGGCAAGCGACATTGGTGGAATGTCCGCTGGCATCTGCTCGAGGCTGCCGGGCAAATGACGGTGCGGGGCGACCCGCTCGCGAATATCCTGTTCGTGCCCGAGCCGTTTCGCGCCGAGAACAGGCAAGCGATCGAACATCGTCGCAATGCGGCTCTCGGCATGGCGCTCCCGCCGAAATCCGGCCCACGAAAGCTACTGGTTCTGGTTGGCGAGGTGAAAGAGATCGTTCCTGCCCGATCCGGTCAGAAACTTGTCATCAGACATTTGCCCGGCTTTCCCTTCATCATCG
>NZ_JAMYRK010000246.1:0-776 GCF_040321335.1 Mesorhizobium sp. M0437 | reverse complement strand
ACATAGTAGGTGTCATTGCCGCCATAGCCGGTCATTGTGTCAGCGCCGCCGAGGCCGTTGATGACATTGGCGCCGGCATTGCCCTGGATAGTCTGGGCGAATTCGTTGCCGACAAGGGTGACCGCCATCGTGCCGGACGGATTGCTGGTGGCGAGAAGCTCGATCTCCGACCCGCCCGCAAGGGTATGACTTACGGACGCGAGCACTTTGTCGGTACCGCCGCCTGCTGCCTCAATCTCCTTGTCGCGGACATCTTCGACATAATAGGTGTCATTGCCACCATAGCCGATCATCGTGTGGCCGCCGGCGCCGTGGAACACATCGTCGCCGCTGGTGCCATACAAGGTGTCGCTTGTGTCGACTGGAGGCGGTTCGGTCCCAGTCGTTGCGAGGTTGTGCTCCCGGAAAACGGCTTGTAGTTCCGGAGAGCTCTCTAATGCGGTGTCGCCGTTCTGCGTTCCCCATTTGTAGGTATAGTCGAAGGCGGGTGACGGAACCAGCTTGGCCCAATGATCGATCATGATTTGCATCTGTTCGGCGGTGGGCATGACCTGTCTGCCGCCATCGGAAGTCTCCCAATTGCCGCCACCGAAGGCCTGATAGACCGGAACGATGTTGCTGATCGGGATGCCGGATTTCACCGCTGCAGCCACGGCTCGGTCGATCATGTCGTAGTCGACAGTGTCCGTTCCCGTGCGCACCGGATAGGGGTCTATTCCAAAATAGTCGATATGCGTGTTGGCCGGATTGTAGGTGTTGGTAAAATCCGGATTGGT
>NZ_JAMYRK010000245.1:0-789 GCF_040321335.1 Mesorhizobium sp. M0437 | reverse complement strand
GTGGCGCGGTCGGCATATTTCAGCGCCACTGCCGAATTCTGCTCGGCGACAAGGATCGAAAGATCTTCGTCCCGATTGAGCCGCTTCAAAGCGCTGAAAATCTCGTCGACGATCAGCGGCGCCAGCCCCATCGAAGGCTCGTCCAGCACGAAGAGTTTCGGCCGCGACATCAGACCGCGGCCGATCGCCGTCATCTGCTGCTCGCCGCCGGAGGTGAGGCCGGACCGGGTTCGGCGCTTCTCGGTGAGCCTGGGGAAAAGCGCATAGACGCGGTCGAGGTCGGCCTTGACGCCGGTGCGGGAGGACGAATGCCCGAGCGCGCCGGTCAGAAGGTTCTCCTCGACCGTCAGCGAGCGGAAGCAGTGTCGGCCCTCGAGGACCTGGACCAGACCCTTGCGGACGAGGTGAGAGGGGCTTGCCCTGGAGACATCCTCGCCGTCGAAAGTGATCCGGCCAGCGGTAACAGTACCGCGCTCGGCCGGGAGGAGATTGGATACGGCGCGTAGCAGCGTCGTCTTGCCGGCGCCGTTGGAGCCGAGCAGTGCGACGATCTCGCCTTTGCCGACCGACAGGTCGACACCGTGCAGGGCGGCGATGGCGCCGTTGTAGACGGCCTCCACGCGACTGACCGACAGGATCGGATTTTCCGGGCTGGACATCGATGACTCCGCAATAGGCAGGAAATCGCGGGCCCGCCCGGGGGCCGGCGCGCGGGGGTGGGGGTTTAGTTGTGGGCCCCTGGTTCGCGGGGTTGGGCCGGGGGGGGGGGTTGGCCGGTTAATGGGGAAT
>NZ_JAMYRK010000244.1:0-790 GCF_040321335.1 Mesorhizobium sp. M0437 | reverse complement strand
GTGAACTTCTCCCGCACGTGCTGGATCACCTTCCATTGCCGCGGCACCACCTCCAGCGTCTCGGTGATATCCTCACCCAGCTTGCGCAGCCGATGACCGCCGCAGCAATGGCA
Organism: Mesorhizobium sp. M0437; assembly: GCF_040321335.1. Classification (NCBI taxonomy): domain Bacteria; kingdom Pseudomonadati; phylum Pseudomonadota; class Alphaproteobacteria; order Hyphomicrobiales; family Phyllobacteriaceae; genus Mesorhizobium; species Mesorhizobium sp. M0437. The sequence goes on along the minus strand of NZ_JAMYRK010000244.1, from coordinate 677 downwards.
AGCGGCCGGCGCCGGCTCGACCACGCGTTCGCGCGGCAGATGCTCGGGAAATGGCTGGCGCGCCGGTCGCTTGCGCATGTAAGGCGCCACCTCGGTGGTCCGGGCCGCGGCCTGTTCGGCGGCGATCTCGTCTTCCGTCGCGGTGCTCTCGAGTTCCTCGAAGGTGAGTTCCATCTGGTCGTGCAGGCGGGCTGAGCGTTCAGAACTCTGACCATGCAGCGCCCGCTGCAGCTTCCGGATCGTCAGATGCTGATGCGCGATCAGCGCCGCATCATCCGATGCCTTGGCCCTGGCGACCGCCAGTTCGGCCTCGACCAGCGCAGCGCGCGCGGCCTCGTCTTCGGCTCTGGCCAGCGCCGCGGTCAGCGCTGCTCTCAGCGCGCCAATATCGTCCGGAACAGCATCCTGGGCGGTGGCAACCATGCCCTGGAGTGAATCATAAAACGCGTCCGCTGACTCGCGGAAAATGGCGCAAACTCAAAGAAAAACTCAGCCCGCGCGCTGCGGGCGGAACGTGTGAAGCGGGTTGCGCCAATCGATCCCGTCGAGCATGTAGGCGAGCTGCGCCGGTGATATGGAAACCGTGCCGTCCGCCGGCGACGGCCATAGAAACCGGCCCTTCTCGAGCCGTTTTGCATACAGCGACATGCCGAGCCCATCATGCCAGATAATCTTGA
>NZ_JAMYRK010000243.1:0-797 GCF_040321335.1 Mesorhizobium sp. M0437 | reverse complement strand
CTGGCGAGCTTTCGGGCCACCTTCTCCGGAATCAGCTTGAAGGCATTGAGGTTGGTCGGACCGTAGGGAATGAGCTGGGCAAAGGCCGCCTGGCGGTCGGCGCGGGTAGCGAATTCGATGAACTTCTGTGCGTTCTGCGCATTTGGGCTGCCCTTCGGGATCACCCAGCAGTCCCAGGTTAGTTTGGCCTGATTCCGATTGATCTCCACCGGCGCGCTCTGGTCAATCAACGACAGCGCTCTCCCATCATAGGATTGATAAATGTCGGCAGCCTTATCGTGCAACATCTGCTGGATCTCGGACCCGGTATTCCACCATTTCCGGACATGCGGCTTGATCTTGTCTAGGCTGGCGAAAATGCGGTCGATGTCCATCGGGTAGATCGCGTCCGCAGCCACGCCATCCGCCAGCAGAGCTTCCTCCCAAGGGCCTTGAGATCCCTGGTCGCCCGACACGAGCACACGGACGCCAGGAAACTTGTTGACGTCCCAGAACTCAGCCCAAGTGGCAGGTCGCGGCCGGCTGGCCGGGAACTTCTCTGTATTGTAGATCATATTGTAGGAATAGATAAGCGCGCCGACGCCGTAGGGCATCTTGGCGAAATCAACGATGGCGTCCAACTCGCCCTTCTTATAGATCGAGTAATCGATCTCCTCGAGAAGGCCTTTCTCGCCTAGAACTAACGTCGAGCCTTGACTCCTGTCGGCCACGTCGATCGTAACGTTATTCTGGGTCACCATAAGCTCAAGCTGCGTCGGGCTCACGTCATCGGTGATCGGCATCACCTTGATGCCGGT
>NZ_JAMYRK010000242.1:0-802 GCF_040321335.1 Mesorhizobium sp. M0437 | reverse complement strand
TGCCAAGCGCGACGCTGTGAAATGCGCCTCCTCAAATCCGGACGGCATATAATGTCCGGCGATCCGGCGATCTTTCAGCGCCCGGATGCCAAAGCCTGTCTCGTCAAGCAGCCGCCGAATCTCGGCATTGTCCTGTTGCGAGCGCGCGAAGGCAAAAACTATCGGCGCGAAAGGGTCAGCGCCGCGCGGGTCCGTGGGCGAGTCCTTGCGGCGCAACTGCGCATCTATGACATCTGCGTTGAAGCCTCGCGCCACGAACTCGGCCAAGGTGTTCTTGGCGCCAGCCTTGCTCGCGGCGGCTTGCGGATGGATAACAGCGAGCATACGCGGTCGGGTCATCAAAGCGGCTGCCGCGAAAATCGTTTCACCGGCTAGATGTCTGTTGGTGTTGAGATAGTGGTAATCGACCTCAGCTTTCCTTACCTCGTGCCTCCACAGTTCGGTCACGGTAGCGGCCTGATCGAGGCAGGCAAAATATCGCGCGACCCAGTCCGTCGCAATGTCATCGCCGTTGCCGATTGCCACCGACAGGTCACAGAAGCGGCCGACGGTGAAGGGCAATGTGACATTGAGCGGAATGCCGGCTTCTAATACCAATTCGGCAAAAATAATGTCTGCGCCGCACGCAAGCGACATATACACGGCCGGAATCTTGCGGCCCTCGAGCCATCCGCTCATTTCGATTGCCAGAAGACGCTCCGCTTCTGTCAACTCCTCCGGCGTGCCATCGCTTGACTTCATGACATGGCCGCTAAAAAAGACTGGATCTCCAATATTGAGGGTGGCGAGTTCGGCCGACGTG
>NZ_JAMYRK010000241.1:0-810 GCF_040321335.1 Mesorhizobium sp. M0437 | reverse complement strand
AGCCGGTCCGGCACGAGGAGCTCCTGAACGCGATCAAATTTGCAATGGCTGCTGACATTGCCGCTTTCCGACCTGGTTCGTCACCAGAGCATATGAGGCAGTTGAGGTCGTGATTTAGCGAAGTCTCTGGTCACCAAACAATTTGAGATCTCCAGCTCACCCGAACCTGAACCCATTCGCACTGGCTTCGGTGGAGAACATATATTAAGTGGAGGACATATATTAAAACGATGTCGATCACCGTTTGTATGGTGGCGCGTTTCGGCCGGCCGTGATCGTGAAGGGACCTGCAATGCAGGGTGAGCTTGGCGGTGCCGTTGATGAGTTACCCGGACTTCTATGGACGGCCGCGCCCGACGGACAATTTGACTTTCTGAATCAACGCTGGCGCGAATACACCGGTGTGGCCTTAGCAGAGTTTCATGGCCGAGGTTGGCAGACTCTCGTCCACCCGGAGGACCTTCCCCGACTTCTCGCCGGCGGGCGAAGCGTTCCAGTGTCGAGCGCGCCCATTGAAGCGGACGTTCGTCTGCGTGGGGCGGACGGGGAATATCGCTGGTTCCTGTTTCTCGCTCATCCCTCTCTTGACTCAGCCGGCCAAGTCATCAAGTGGTCGGGATTCAGCACCGACATCGACAATCGAAAGCGTGCCGAAGAGGAATTGCGGGAGAGCGCAGCGAGATTCCGAGACTACGCCGAAACTGCCTCCGATTGGCTGTGGGAAATTGGTACGGACTACAATTACACGCTGTTGACTGAGAATGCGTTTGGTTCACACCCAGCGGATCGAATCGGCACGAAGTGCTGGGA
>NZ_JAMYRK010000240.1:0-823 GCF_040321335.1 Mesorhizobium sp. M0437 | reverse complement strand
TGAAGAAAAGCTGGCGCGCATTGTTGTGCCAATGCTGCAGGCATGGAGTGGTATCCGATACCAAATCGCAGAGCTGAGCAAGCAGCTGGCAGCGATGGCGCGTAACGACCAGCATTGCCGTCTGCTCATGTCAGTGCCCGGTGTAGGCACCGTCACAGCCACCGCCTTTGCCGCAGCGGTGGAGGATCCGGCCAACTTCAGGAACTCGCGCGCCGTGGGCGCATGGGTGGGCCTGACCCCGAGGCGCTACCAGTCCGGCGAGGTCGATAATGATGGTCATATCTCGCGCCGTGGCGACAGTCAGTTGCGCGGACTGCTATATGAGGCGGCCGCGGTCATCCTGAACCGGTCGACGGATACCAGCATCCTGCGAACCTGGGCGTTGGAGCTGAAAGATCGGCTCGGCTTCAAGCGAGCGGCCGTGGCCCTGGCGCGCAAGCTGGCAGTCATCATGCATGCGATGCTCCGGACGGGCGAGTTGTTCGATCCGCACGGAGGAAAACCCGCCGCTGTCTGATCCTGCAGACGTTTAGCTACGACCATTCTTCAGGCCATTCCACCGATAGCGTTCTTACAGGACGCACCGAGTCGTCCCTGCCGGGACGTGGCTGAGATCATTCCGCGAAGCGGGAAGCAACTGCCTCGTTTAGCAGATTGCGTAACGAACATAGGAAGATCTCACCTGCGAAACTCATCCTGCGGCGATCATCGCGTCGACCGCGTAGACGACCCTGTACCCGGCATTCGGACGAACGAGAATCGACAGAAAGGACGACGGCCTTGCACTCACCCCCTTGACGGTCGAGCGATTAGACGACCCGCT
>NZ_JAMYRK010000239.1:0-833 GCF_040321335.1 Mesorhizobium sp. M0437 | reverse complement strand
TCGGCCAGAGCGCATGTCATCAAGACCGACGCCGAGGCGATCGCTGTGGCGGAAAAACTGGCCGCAGACTTCGCCAAGGACGCCTCCAGGCGGGACCGCGAGCGCATCTGGCCGAAGGAAGAGCTCGATGCGTTTTCGCAGAGCGGCCTGTGGTCGATCAACGTGCCGAAGGCCTATGGCGGACCGGAACTCTCCTATGTGACGCTGTCGAAGGTGATCACCATCATCTCGGCGGCCGATCCGTCGCTCGGCCAGATTCCGCAGAACCATCTCGGCGTCGTCGCCGCCATCCGCACCGTCTCTGACGAGGCCCAGAAGCAGTTGCTCTTCGCCGAAGTTCTGTCCGGCACGCGGTTCGGCAACGCGTTCTCGGAATTCGGCTCCAAGCGGGCGGCCGACTTCGAGACCAAATTCGTCGACGCTGGCGACCACGTCGTGGTCAATGGCCAGAAATTCTATTCCAGCGGCGCGCTGCTCGCCCATCTGGTGCCGATCGTGGCGCTCGATGACGAGGGCCGGGCCTGGTATGCCATCGCCGATCGCGGCGCGCCCGGACTGACGGTCATCGACGACTGGTCGAGCTTCGGCCAGAAGACGACGCTGTCCGGCACAGTCCTGCTCGACAATGTGAAAGTGCCGAAGACGCATCTCGTCCCCGGCTACAAGGGCTATGACCGGCCGACGGCCGACGGCGCCATCTTCCAGATCATCCAGGCTGCTGTCGATCTCGGCATCGCCAACGCGGCGATCGACGAAACCGTCAGCTTCGTGCGCACCAAGTCGCGCGCGTGGATCGACAGCGGCGTCGATCATGCCTGGCAGGATCCCTACAC
>NZ_JAMYRK010000238.1:0-851 GCF_040321335.1 Mesorhizobium sp. M0437 | reverse complement strand
ATTGCCTGCCATTGAGGCCGCTCCAGCGTCCGAAACACTGGCGAGCCGGCGACGATCGACAATTTGTCCACTGCAGCGTTTCCCGCTTGCCGGCAGCCTAGCTTGTCTGGCTGTAACTGCAATGGGGCTTACCCCCGGCCAGCGATATGACCACCTGCCCAAATTGTTTGTCGCCCATCGGCAAGCCGCATAAACTCCCGCGTTAAAGGAGTCATTTCCCTTGAGGTTTTGCTTGACGGTCTAGTTGCGAACTAGAGAGGTGCATTATCGTACAAAAGCCGAAGAACTCGCGACGCAACCTGCTCATCAAGCAAACAAGCAGGCTTTAGGTACCCCACCGGAAATGAGAGGACTGACAACGTCAACAGCGAAACCGCGCTTTCGCTCGCTTGGTATTGGCTTCCGGTCCAGCTGAACGTCGGCTTTGGAGACGCTGTATTCTGGCAAGCGCGTGCGGAATGGGGTCAGGGGTTGTCACCCCCAACAGGAGATTGAATGCTCGATTGAGTGTAATGCACAATATGCGGGCCTCTCTCAAGGGTGCCAAATCGCGAAAAGGTTGCTCGGACCATTGATTGACCCATCAAGCCAAAGGCCAAGGATGTTCGTGGACGAATCCTACGTTGGGTCAATTCACACATGTATGGGCTAGGCCCCAAGAGAAGTTGCAGTTGCTTTAATCTCAAGACAAGTTGCCTGTCCGATTTCAGCAGGCCGCTATCTGGAAACCGGATGGGACCCGTCTTGTTTGGGCAAGAAAGAACAACTGATTTCTGTCGGATCCGTTAGGTGAAGCGGCACTTGGTCTTCGGACTTTCCTGAAGCCGGTGGCTTCTCTAATGGTGTCAGCC
>NZ_JAMYRK010000237.1:0-910 GCF_040321335.1 Mesorhizobium sp. M0437 | reverse complement strand
GGCTGTTGAAGAAGCAGGGGCTCGCGCCGAAGCGCATGATCACCGACTAGCTGCGCTCGTATGGAGCGGCAAAGCGACAGGTGATGCCGGACGTCGAGGCACCGGTCGCACAAGGGGTTGAACAACAGAGCGGAGAATTCCCATGTGCCGCCGCGAAACGGGAGCGGATGATGCAGGGGGTCCGATCGCCGGGAGGCCTGCAACGCTTCGTCTCGACCTTGTCAGCCCTCCGCAACCTCTTCGTCCCGCCCCGCCCCAAACGTTCTGCTCTCGCCATACATGTTCATCGCCTGCAAGCCATCGCCGAATGGAAGGCCGTGACTGGAACGCCCGCATGAATTCTGCAGCAGCAGCCCTCGGCCGGCAACGGTGGGAGGCCGCTGAGCCTCATCCGCTTCGATGAGAGCGGCGTCGGCGGGTTCTGTCGCAAACTTTTCGGAAAGGTCATTTGCTGCAGAAAAATGGCCTGCGGCATCGATCGCGACGAGCACTGAAGTCGATCAGAATCCGCAAGAGCCAGTATTTCAATAACCGGGCTCGAACACATCTCAACCGGTGAAAAGGTTCTCGAAGTCCGCGAGGCCCCCGCGGCGGCCATCATCATGGACGCGCTGCGGCACCTCGAAACCGCTTCCCTTGGCGTCGGATCAATCGTGTTGAAGCAAGGGCTTGAGCAAGCCTGGTCCCAGGAGGCGGTTTCAGGTGCATGGGGCAGTACTATTCACAAGAGGTGCGAACGGGCCATAGCGTGCGCACTCGAGGGCGTCAGCGGGAGCGTCAGCTACATAGTCGATAACACGCGCTTTTTACCTCGATCTCGGCTCGCGACGATGGATTGCTAACGGCGAACTCATGCTGGTCGGCAAGGCGATACTGGCTGGAGCATCAACTCGGCCGACGAGAGTGGCCC
>NZ_JAMYRK010000236.1:0-916 GCF_040321335.1 Mesorhizobium sp. M0437 | reverse complement strand
AGTCTGCTGAAGATGACGAAGCGCCATGATCAGAAGAAGATGGCCGACATGAAGACTGTCAGCCGTCGCATCGAAACCAGCGTAAGCGGGTACGACGCCTGCTTCAAAGGCGGCATCGACACCCGGCAGGTCGGTCCCTTGATTTACATAGCCGCGCTCAATGAGCGTCTTCAAAGCGGCCGAACATGGTTCGGAATGACCGGTTGATAAATCGGGAAGTGCCATAGGGAATCCTCCTGGTATTGCCGCCAGGGGGTCCTCTCAATGAACAAGCCGCCTGACGGCGGCTTGTTTCAAGGCATGATCGAAACGCGCCGCTCCTTATGGAAGCGTCGCATAATAGATTGCAGCGATGGGCGCGGACTTGATCATGTGCCGATGCATAAAGGACTTTATCCGCACCTGCAAGCAATCTGAAATGGCTACTTCGGGGAGCTGCCGAGCCTTTGTCGCGACGATTTTGCAACTGACTTTTGCACCGTCGCAGAACTCAACTTTTGCGACAACATCTCACCAAGGCGTCCGGGCTCTAGAAAAAAGTCCCCCTCCCCTGTTGCGGTCACTATGCATTTTTATATAGTCACCGTAGTCACAATGGTCACGGAGGCCAGAATGCAGTCTGCTCCAAAAGAGGATGCCAACTGGACCGTCGCTCGGGCCAAGGCGCGGCTGTCGGAAGTCATCGAGCGTGCGCAGGCGGCGCCGCAAACGATCACGCGCAACGGTAGGCCAAGCGTCGTTGTCGTCTCCGCCGAGGAATGGCAACGCAAGACGGTGCGCAAGGGTACGCTTGCGGAGTTTCTGCTGGAGTGCCCCCAACCCGGCGCGCCTCTCGCAGTGGGGCGGCCACACCCTGGACACCCGGCTGTTCCCCAGTGAGGGATCAGCAGGAGCCCCCATGGCAGGGGGGGGTGGC
>NZ_JAMYRK010000235.1:0-924 GCF_040321335.1 Mesorhizobium sp. M0437 | reverse complement strand
CCCGAAAACAAGCGCGTCCAGCTCATCCGCCGCCATGGGAAGATTAGTTCCCAAGAAAATTTGGATTGCAATCGCTCCAGCCGGATTGTGCACAGTCATCGCGCGCCGCTGGCTAGACACCTGAGCATCGCGCGTATGGATGCAGCTCTAAAGATCTCTCCATCACCTCTCAGTAGGTATGTTTTGCCCCGATGATTGAGCCTGTCGCCCAAAGCCCATGACACATCGCTTGCTCGTTGCGTCGCTTCTCCGATAAAGCACGGCGAGAGCGACAGATACCTTCGCGTCGGATACTCGCAAATACGAACAGCGACTTGGCTTGCAAGTCGTCCCCACATCAAGGAACAGACTATGAAGCGCCAGATCCGGCCATTTGTCGTGGAAGTGAAACAGAAGCGCGGCAAGCAAAAGCCAGGACATTCGATCTGGGGCGATCGTGACCTGTCCAAGATTGTCACGGAGATGACGCAGCCGGCTGATCGTGCTCAGCCCCCAAATTCCCAGCTTATTGACTTCAGTATAAGAGCCATTGATGCTGAAGAAGGAGACAAACCACAAGCGGAGCATGTTATGGCCGATTTTCAGGACGCTCAAACTGTTCAGACCACAGTAGCGCCAGCCAAAGTGGAAGTGCCTGAATCGAAGAAGAAAATCCCGCGAGCAAAGAAAGCGAAGGCAGAGCTCGCAAAGCCGGCCCGCAGGAACGGGGCGAAGCCAGCGCCCCAGGCCGCTGAAGCTCCGGTGGCAGTGAAGACGGCCCGCAAGACATATTCCGAGAAGGAGCGCGCCCAGAAGCTTGCCCAGATCGAGAAATCGATCGCTGGCGGCGCGACCAGCAAGATTGCGGTCGGCCAGGCCGGCATATCCGAGCAGACCTACTATTCTTGGAAAAGAGCTGCCGCACCTTCTTTCGACAACGGCGCT
>NZ_JAMYRK010000234.1:0-931 GCF_040321335.1 Mesorhizobium sp. M0437 | reverse complement strand
GTGGCGATCTGCGTCGAGCGCAGCCCGGCGATGGTGGTCGGGCTGCTGGCGATCCTGAAGGCGGGCGGCGCTTATGTGCCGATCGATCCGGCCTATCCGGGCTCACGGCTCAACCAGGTGCTCGCCGATGCCGCCCCCAAGCTGCTGCTGGCCGATGCGGCCGGACGCGCCGCCCTCGGCGCCGAGGCGCTCGCCAGCCTGACGGCGGTCGACCTCTCGGACGGCGCGCGTCCATGGGCCGACCAGGGCGCTGACGATCCCGACCCGCGCGCGCTGGGGCTCACCCCCCGCCAGCTCGCCTACATCATCTACACCTCGGGCTCCACCGGGACGCCCAAGGGCGTCATGGTCGAGCATCGCGGAGTGGTCAATCTTACAGCATGGCATGTGCAAACGTTTTGTCCGCAACCAGAAACCTGCTGCACACTCACGGCTGCAGTGGCTTTTGACGCCAGCACCTGGGAGCTATGGTCCGCATTATGCAATCGTAGCACATTGCTGCTCCCGCCCAGGGCGGCAGCAGGAGATTCCTCGCGTCTGTTGCAATGGTGGCGTGATCAACCACTGGACGCCGCCTTTCTAGCCACACCGCTGGCTATAACCGCATTGCAAGACGAGCTGGTAAATCCAAAATTGGGACATTTGCTGATCGGCGGTGATCGTCTCCAGCGTGTTCCTTCCCGGATACCGTCTCCTCTCAAGTTGATAAACAACTATGGCCCTACGGAAGTCACCGTTGTGGCAACGTCGGGACGACTTCTCAGTGACAACGCCGTGCCGCATATTGGCCGTCCGATTGCGAACACGCGGATCTACCTGCTGGACGCTCATGGTGCGCCGGTGCCGTTCGGGGCGGTGGGCGAGCTCTATATCGGCGGGGCGGGGGTTGCGCGTGGCTACCTGAACCGGCCGGAGCTGACGGCCGAGCGGT
>NZ_JAMYRK010000233.1:0-934 GCF_040321335.1 Mesorhizobium sp. M0437 | reverse complement strand
AGAGCCTGAATCAAAAAGAGTGTTTTGATATCAACTTCTTGCGAGCCTGCGGGTGAGCAGGCGAATGTGAGCGACGTATATCCAGGCTTCTGCGGAAGCGAGGGATTTCTCCCAGTCCTTGGCCAGCCTGCGGCATCGCCCCAGCCATGCGAATGTGCGCTCCACGACCCAGCGGCGCGGCAGGACCTCAAAGCCTTTGGCTTTATCCGTCCGCTTGACGATCTCCAGGGTGAACGTGCCGATCTTTTGCATCGCGCCCTTAAGCTTCGGTCCGGCATATCCGCCGTCGGCGAAGACGTGTCGCAGCCACGGCCAGCGTTCGAGAATGGTCTTGAGGGCAGCCGGTGCGCCGTCCCGGTCCTGGATATCAGCGGCGTGGACGACGAGACCGACCATCAGGCCGATGGTGTCGACAACGATGTGACGCTTGCGCCCGTTGATCTTCTTTCCCGCGTCGAAGCCACGAATTCCGCCGCTTTCCGTGGTCTTGACCGATTGGCTGTCGATCACGCCCGCCGTCGGGCTCGCTTCCCGACCCTCAGCCTCGCGCGCCGCCATGACGAGGCTGTTGCTGATGGTCCGCAACAAGCCCGCCTCACGCCAGCGATAGAAGTACTTCTGCACCGTTGAAAAGGGTGGGAAGTCTTTCGGCAGCAATCGCCACGCGCCGCCCGACGAGGCGAGGTAAAGAAGTGCGTTCACGACCTCGCGCAGGTCTGTCTTGCGCGGCCGGCCGATGCGGCTCGCCGACGGCATCATTGGCGCAATCAGCACCCACTCTGCATCGGTCAGATCGCTTGCGTAGCGGGCGCAACGCCGCTCATAATGCGCACGGGTGATTTCAGTCCAGGCCATCGTGATCTCCATCGAATCTTGCAAATCCGACGGAATCACAACCTGCTGAAATCACTCAACTCTTTTTGGAACGGACACT
>NZ_JAMYRK010000232.1:0-1005 GCF_040321335.1 Mesorhizobium sp. M0437 | reverse complement strand
TCGCCACACTGTACGATGTTGGTCGCCTCGCCGCTTTTCCGCCGGAGCAGAACACGGGCGCGCGCTTCCAATTCCCGGAAATCGAACGGTTTGACCAGATAGTCGTCGGCGCCGAGATCAAGCGCGCCAACGCGGTCCTCTATCTCGGAACGGGCCGTCAACATCAGAACCGGGGTCGTATTCCTTGCCTGCCGGAGCCGTCGAACGATTTCGAACCCGTCGAGGCTGGGCAGCATGACGTCGAGGATGACGAGATCGTAGCAGGTGAAATCGAGGATTTCTGCGGCAGCACGGCCGTCCGTCTCCCAATCGACTGCGTGGCCGATCGTTTCGAAGCGGCGGCTGATAGCCTCGCCAACGTCGCGCGTGTCTTCGACGAGGAGAATTCGCATGCCGGAGCATTTGCACGGAAGCAGCCCCCTATCAAGCGTCACCTCTTTGCGGAGAGGCGCTTGACATCATCTGCAGATCACGCGTTGGCTTCAGCCCTGTTACCGTCAGCAGTTCAAGCTGTCCAATCATTTGAGCTTTGTCGACGGGCTGCGTGATGCCGTCTGCCTTCATGTTGATCTGCGCATCCACGCCAAGAACGGGGCGCGTCGGTACATGACCCGCGCTGCAAGCCACGGCTGGACCACGCATTTTGCCGCATTCAACGTATTCGACCGCACCGTGATCAGTCGCTAGTAGATGCACCACCATCGCCATCAGGGGATTATGTTTCTGGCGATCGTGATGCTGATAGCGATTGCGCAATGCCATCATTTGCGCTTCAGAGACGTATCCAATTGCGTCATTAAGAGGATATCATGCCGACAGGCGATGGCAGTTTGAGCGACATTCTTGGAATCCTGTCGGTTCTCCTACTCGTGGCCGCAAACGGCTTCTTTGTCGCCGCCGAGTTTTCCCTGGTCGCCGTGCGCCGAAGCCGAGTTGCCGAACTCGCTGCGGCTGGGCGGCTGAACGCGGCAGCGCTTCAGCGGGCCGTCGACAATCTCGATGCCA
>NZ_JAMYRK010000231.1:0-1019 GCF_040321335.1 Mesorhizobium sp. M0437 | reverse complement strand
TGAGGTCGGATTATTCGACGGCGATGCCGGGGAATGCTGCTTCGAAGTCCCTGAGCAAGGGCTGGACCAGCGCCGCATCGGTCGTCGAATAGATGCTGAGGTGTCCTTCCGCGGTGGCGGCGGCCACCAGATCCTTGTAGTTGTCCGGATACCCGGCGGGGATCTCGGCAGCGGCGGCAAGCGTCACAAAAGCGGCTGACAGCGAAAACGCGGCCATCATCGTCGCAAGACGATTTTTCATTACGGTCTCCTCCAAGTTCGCCTAAATCGTACCTCCTCCAGGCACAAAAGGCGAGTATCATCCTGACCTGTCACCAACCTGTCACGGCGATGTCGAGGTTTGCTCAGCCGACTAGGCCCGATGGGTCGTGATCAGATTGTCGACGACAGCGGGATCGGCCACATCGACGTATTGCCGAATTGTTGAAATCTTGGAGCGGCATCCTACGCGTCACGGTCGCTGGCCCTGCGCATCGATCATGGACTTGCTCCAATCCTCGATGAAGCGGCGGCGCAACGCCTCGTCCTGTACGGCAAGTAACGCAGGGCCGATGCGTATGGCGCGCGCGATACCAGACTCCCCAAGTTTTTCCGGGCCGTCCGCTCCCTCAGGCAATTGCCCGTTCTCGGCAAAGAAGAAGGCGCTATCCCTGGCAACCTTCTGTCCCCGGGCTGACAGAAGGTAGTCGAGAAATCGTTTGGCAACGCCCATATTCGGCGCCGTCTTCGGAATGAGCGCGCCACGACTGAGTATCAGCGCATAGTCCCGCGGGACAACGACCCTCAAATCGGAATTGCCCCTGGCCGCTGCGTAGGCATATGACCCGATCATATTGTAGCCTATATATAGGCTCCCGTTTGCAACGTCCTGAAGGGTCTCCGCGGTGCAACAACGCACCACAGTTTCCGCTCGGCTCATGCTTTCCAGAAGCCGACCGTAGACCGCCGTCGTCTGCCGCTCATCACTGAACGCCAATAGGTAGCCGATGCCCGAAAGTCGGATGTCGAACGTTCCGACC
>NZ_JAMYRK010000230.1:0-1027 GCF_040321335.1 Mesorhizobium sp. M0437 | reverse complement strand
CGAACCCGACGTGAACAGCATCAATCTGTTGCAGGCCATCGCTGCCGCACGCCGGCCCAAATAGGCTTATATCAAATCCGCCAGCAATCGGCGCCAACCGACGCGTGGACTACCGAGATCAAAGGGACGGATGCGGAGGGCAAGCGTGTCGAGGACAACGCGGGAACAGTCGCTCCCGATTTATTCCTGACCTTTTCGGCACTCAATCTCTGAAACCACCCACCCTGCCGGTTGCCGCCACCGATGCACATGCCAGCGTGCCAATGCGCACGACCGAGTGCGCTGGTATAGCGAAGGTTGCGCAGCTACCGCGTGCTCATGCACCGCAGCCTAAGCCTCATGCTAATCACCCAGCCGGTTGAGTGCAGTGGGTACAAACGTCCGCTTGTAGAATGGCCTTCTTGCCTATTAATGCAGACGCTCTACCTCGTCCCGATGATTTGGGCTCCCGCTGGAAGGTTCTACGATGCCGGCGAAGTCGCCAATCCACCGCCGATGCACGACTCGGTCATTCTGCGGCTGGTCAAAGAAACGGGGATCACCGTCGAACAGGCGCGCGATCTCATCAACCTGTTGGGCAACCTCAACTGGAACTCGCTCTTGCGAGAAGCCCGCTTTCTTACCAGCGCCGCTGAGGCGATAGGCACCCAGTCACGGATATTGAAATATTGAAAGCGCCACAAAATCCGCTAGTCTTAACTGCGGTCGCCTTTGCTTGCCACGAGGTGACTACCTAGCCTAACCCCGCTCCGGCCAAAGCGTCCCCCGCCCTCGCCCCAACGCCGGAGCGGGGCTTTGGTCATCCCCGGCCTTGTCAGGCGCACCGTTGTCTTGCCACGATGGCCAGTAGCCACGGTGTCGGTGCGGTACTTCATTGTCGCTCAACGTCGCCGCATGTCCCTTCAAAGCGACGCGCTTGCTCACTCGATGATCTTCACGATCCTGCGTGTGCCTGGATCGACCAGGACGGTCTGGTTGTCGACGACGACGTAGCGGTATTTGACGTTGGGGACTTCATGAAGCTCGA
>NZ_JAMYRK010000229.1:0-1062 GCF_040321335.1 Mesorhizobium sp. M0437 | reverse complement strand
ACGATGCGTTTTGTGGCAGCCAAGAGTGAGGAACAACAGGCTGCGGCGATGGTGTTTCGCGCTCGCGATCTTCTGGTGCGCCAGCGGACCCAGACCATCAATGCGATACGTGGCCATCTTGCCGAATTCGGGCTGGTGGCCGCGCAGGGCCTTTTCCATGTGGCCAAGCTTGTAACGGCGATCGAGGATCATGGCTCCGCCATCCCAGAGGCCGCCCGTCCGATCCTGTGTCTGTTCGTGGAACAGTTGCGCTCGCTGGATGAGAGGGTGGCTGTGCTCGACCGCGAGATCGCCCGGCGCGCCAGGGAGGACGCGGAATCGAAACGACTGATGACTATCCCGGGGATAGGATCGATCACCGCGACTGCTCTCGCCGCTCTGGCTCCGTCGGCTCAGACCTTCAAAAGGGGGCGTGATTTTGCGGCCTGGCTGGGGCTCACTCCGTTGCAGCGTTCCACGGGCGGGAAGCAGAAGCTTGGCGAGACGTCCCGCATGGGCGAACGAACTCTGCGCCGCCTGCTCATTATAGGGGCCAGCGCTGCCGTGCGCTGGGCGATGCGGAAGGGGAAATCTGCGGACCCATGGCTCATGCGCATGCTGGACCGTAAGCCGCCCATGTTGGTGATCGTCGCGCTTGCCAACAAGACGGCACGCATCGTCTGGGCATTGATGGCGAAAGGCGGAACCTATCGGGCTCCGGCGGTGGCGGGTTAGTTCCGCTCGGCCGGAAGGCCTCGAAAGTGTGAGAAGGTCAAACGGAGAGTATGGCGCAACGGTCAACGAGACGGGATCGGGAAAACCAGATCATGGATACGTGCCTTGAGCACGCGAGATTGAATTGGACCCGCTCCGCGAACTCCCATACGGGCCCGCGGCATGTGGAACGCCGCATCAGAGGCCGGACACATGTCAGCACCCGACCACGCTCCTCATTCTTCATATAAGATTCTTCTTGCGCTGACGGGGGCGTCCACACATATCCATGACGACGATGTCGCCGGGTTTCAGCACGGTGATGAGCTGCTGCTCGACATAGGCGCGGAAGCATTGGCCGTTGATTGG
>NZ_JAMYRK010000228.1:0-1071 GCF_040321335.1 Mesorhizobium sp. M0437 | reverse complement strand
GGTAGTCCATGAGGACGAGCGCCTGAGCTATGGCGAGCTCAACGCGCGAGCCAACCGGCTGGCGCATCATCTGATCGGGCTCGGTGTGAAGCCGGACCAGCCGGTGGCGATCTGCCTGGAGCGCAGCCCGGCGATGGTGGTGGGTGTCTTGGCGATCCTCAAGGCCGGCGGCGCCTATCTGCCGCTGGACCCGGCCTATCCCTGCGCGCGGCTGCGGCAGGTCCTCGCGGATGCCGCGCCGCGGCTGCTAGTTTGCGATGCGGCCGGACGCGCCGCGCTCGGCCCCGAGGCGCTTGTCGATGTGAGCGTGGTCGATCTGGAGACGGCGACCCCGGCTTGGGCCGAACTGCCCGCTTGCGATCCCGAGCCGCGCGCCCTTGGCCTGACCTCACGCCATCTCGCTTATGTGATCTACACCTCCGGCTCAACCGGAACCCCAAAGGGCGTCATGGTCGAGCACCACAACCTGGTCAATCTTACAGCATGGCATGTGCAAACGTTCTGTCGGCAACGAGAAACCTGCTGCGCACTCACGGCCGGAGTGGCATTCGATGCCAGCATTTGGGAGCTGTGGTCTGCATTATCCAATCGTAGCGCATTGCTGCTCTCGCCAAGAGCAGCAGCAGGAGATCCCCTGCTTCTACTGCAATGGTGGTGTGATCAATCGCTGGAGACCGCCTTTTTAGTCACGCCGCTGGCTACAACCGCGTTAGAAGACAAGCAAATAAATCCCACATTGGAGTATTTGCTTATTGGCGGTGATCGTCTCCAGCGTGTGCCTTCCCGGCTACCGTCGCCTCTCAAGTTAATAAACAACTATGGCCCGACGGAAGTTACCGTCGTGGCAACCTCGGGACGGCTCTTCAGTGACAACGTTGTGCCGCATATCGGGCGTCCGATTGCGAACACGCGGTTGTATCTTCTGGACGGTCATGGCGCGCCGGTGCCGTTCGGGGCGGTGGGGGAGCTTTACATTGGCGGGGCGGGGGTTGCGCGTGGCTACCTGAACCGGCCGGAGCTGACGGCCGAGCGGTTCATCGCCAGCCCGTTTGTGGAGGGCGACCGGCTGTA
>NZ_JAMYRK010000227.1:0-1079 GCF_040321335.1 Mesorhizobium sp. M0437 | reverse complement strand
TCCTTCAAAAATTCCGATGATCTGCTCTTCAGAGAAGCGGCTACGTTTCATGTCCTGGTCCTCTCGATGGGCCAGAACGAACGTCAACCGGATTAGATCAGCGGGGCAAGGTCACCGCACGTCGGCCGTGAATACGCCAACCCGATTACATTGTTGGAAATAAGTAACTCGAGCGAAAACGTGCAATTTGCCTTCGACACGTACCCTAATCGCGCAGAGATATCAATTTCCACGTCCTGGAATTCAATGAAATGATTGTACAGTGGAAAAAGCGCCTTATATACCGCCTCCTTCAAAACGAAGAGGTCCCGCCGCTTGAGCAGATGTAGATCGTACATGCGTTGCTCGTTAGGGGTGGCAATCAATTCGATCAGGTTCTCCGGCAGAGGTTCATTAGGCTCAATGTCGATGCCGAGAGCCGCAATCCTTTTCGTCCCTGCAATGGCGGCGGCTGCTACGGTATCGTGGTGCGCCAAAGATCCGACGACGCCGGGTGGCCAGATCGGAACACCAGAGCGCGTCTTTAGGATCGGCAGTTGTGGGAATCCCAGTTGCCCAAGGAGTGTTCTGGCGACTACTCTTGCAGCACCGCTTTGGCGGCGAACTTTGGTAACAGCGCGTCCCAACGAGGTAACTTCGGAAGCGTACAAGGTGGAGTCGTCAGCCGGTTCTATTGGACGGATGCCGACGAGGATGTTCTGTTGATCAATGGTGATAGTCTCCATTCTATCTGGTCCCTTTGAGCTTTTCGAATGAGAAGCTCAGCCAATGCAGCTTGGCCTTGGAGTTGATCGACTCGGTCGTCGATCAGCAGCGGCGGCAGACCACATATGCTTCCCATCTTTGGATCACCGAGCCAGAACTCTCCGACATTTGGGGATTGTCGCGATCCGAGACTGAACCTCGTCTGGGTGCCAGAACCTTCGGTGCAGTTCGCTAGGGATCTTTTTCAAGAACCCCGGTTAAAGGCGTAGAAATGGCTCGGGCCAGAGCCTTGCGGTTTTCCAGAACACTCATCATCGTCACGTGGTCGCCTACAATCGGTACGGCAGTAATGGCCTCCGGACTCAAGACCCGGT
>NZ_JAMYRK010000226.1:0-1089 GCF_040321335.1 Mesorhizobium sp. M0437 | reverse complement strand
ATATAGCGGCTGTGAGTGTCGTCAGGATCGCCAGGCAGGCCGCGTCGGCGTTCCACAGGCTCCATTCCTCGGGCCAGGATCGCCACACCGTTGTAGGATTTCTGGCCGTGCCAGATCGCACCGTAACCCGCCTCTCTGATCGCATCGATAGGAAACTTGTCGTCCGACGTCTTCAATTCTTGCAGGCAAACGATGTCGTAGTCGCTTTCGCCTAACCACTTCAGGAGCACAGGTAATCGGCCGTTGACGCCGTTCACATTGAAGGTAGCGATGCGAGTCATGTGCGTGCCCCCTCGTGAGATATTCGCGGCAGCCGGTCATAGGCAATGTGGCCTATCCCCTGCGCTGAACCTCGAGCTCTTGATATTGCAACTTCCCCAGCGTCTGTGCGGCCGAGCCTCACTTCCTGCCCAGCTTGTCGTGACTTTCTTGCGACTGTTGGCGACTGACTTCACCGCCGACCTGACGTCAGCTTTGCTGGCGCCGGTTTTGCTCGCCTCATACTTCATTTCGTGGTCCTGCCCACCAGCGACCCTTGCCCGGTCATGGTTGCGTCCACGCGTTGTGCCAGTGTTCGCCATTTCTATCTACAACAATCGCCGTACCAGTCACCAGACAACGCGGCCGGACCCTTCCGGTTCAATGGTGGCGACGCGCGTGCCACGGAGCCAGCTCCCAGGCAGGGTATCGAATGAGCCCATGTATTCGGATCCGGCACGTCGCTACCGCGGGCGAGCCTAGCGGCTCGAAGCCTGGGTGGGCGATTTCGACATGGATGATCATGTGCGGGACAGCCGTGCTCCTCTCGCTCAACACGTCACGCTCCGCTCGGGGAGGTCGACGCGTCCCCAAAGGCCCACCATCTCCTGATTGGCGTCGTCACCTTCCCAACTGGAGACGTGAACATCAGAGATCTTCGTCCCGGAACTCCCTGGCCGGACGACCGTTTCGCCTTGTGCAAAACAATGGAGGATATGTCATGGACTGGAATCGCGTCGAAGGAAACTGGAAGCAGGTCAAGGGTAAGATCAAGGAACAGTGGGGCAAACTTACCGATGATGATCTTGATCGCATCGCTGGCAATCGCGA
>NZ_JAMYRK010000225.1:0-1103 GCF_040321335.1 Mesorhizobium sp. M0437 | reverse complement strand
TGATCTTCTTCCTGTGCATGCAGATGCGGCCGCAAGCGGTAACCAGGATGTCGCGGTCGTGGAAGGGGTATTCCAGTTCCGGCAGGCCGTCATAGGCTCTTGAGGACGGCGTGTAGAGCTCGGCCGGGGTGCGCATGGCGAGCGCCTCGTGTGGCCTTTCCTCATTGAATTCGCTGATGAAAGCGTCGAACCTCGCCTGCTGCTGGAGGATGTTCATGCCGGGCGGCCTGGTCGTCTCTTTCTTTAAGGTCAGATGCATGCGCTCGTGGCGGCCGTTCTGTTGCGGGTTGCCCGGCTGGATGCGCTCGATGACGATGCCGAGCCTGAGCCAGAACACCGACAGGCGCGAGAGATTGTAGAGGCCGTTAGGCGAAGCGAAAGGGAGCCCGTTGTCGGAGCGGATGGCGGCGGGCAGGCCGCGCTCCCTGAACAGCCGCACGAAGGCCTCGATGACCGGCGTCTCCTTTGTCGATTCAAGCGCTTCGCAGGCGAGCACATAGCGCGAGATCTGGTCGGTGACCGTCAGGGGGTAACAGTAGCTACCGTTGCCGAGCCTGAACTCCCCCTTGAAGTCGGTGCACCACAGATCGTTAGGGGCGGCGGCTTGCGACAATGGCGTGCCCACGGCCTTGCTCGCCCGGTTCCTCTTGCGGGCCTGGCTCACAAGGCCGTGACGGTCGAGCACGGCATGCACGGTGCTTTTGGCCGGGATACGCACATCACCGGCGAGCTTCCTGACCAGCAACTCCCTGATCTTGCGAGCGCCCCAATGCGGCTTCTCGCGCTTGGTCTCGACGATCAGCCGCTCGATCTGCTCGGGCAACTGGTTGGCGTACCTCACCGGCCGCCGCGAGCGGTCGCAAAGCGCCTCCAGCCCTTCCTCCCTATAGCGGTTGAAGATCTTGTAGCCAGTCTTGCGCGAAATCCCGAAATCCCGGCACACATCGCTCATGCCTTCTCCCGCGAGAAGGCGGGCAACGAAACGTAGACGTTCCTCCATCACCGAACACTCTCTCCACGGCATCAACACCTCCGGCCAAAAGCCAAAAGTGTTACCCATGTGTCCGGTACAAAACGTCACCTATGTCTCAGGCCGCGCACTC
>NZ_JAMYRK010000224.1:0-1107 GCF_040321335.1 Mesorhizobium sp. M0437 | reverse complement strand
CACCGCACTCGTCCGGCTTGAGCGGGTGACGTGGTCCGGGGAGGACGGGCCTGGACGTATCGCCATGACCTGCGTCGAGAGCCTTTTCCTTGGCGATCGGCATGAAGTCATTTTCGAAAGCAATGACCTGACAATCCGGACCTATTCCCGGGACGCCCTTCCGTCCGGCCAATACTATGTCGAGTTCCCGTTCGAGGATCTGATGGTCT
The DNA here is from genome assembly GCF_040321335.1 of Mesorhizobium sp. M0437. Classification (NCBI taxonomy): domain Bacteria; kingdom Pseudomonadati; phylum Pseudomonadota; class Alphaproteobacteria; order Hyphomicrobiales; family Phyllobacteriaceae; genus Mesorhizobium; species Mesorhizobium sp. M0437. The sequence goes on along the minus strand of NZ_JAMYRK010000224.1, from coordinate 898 downwards.
TCGCGGCGGAATGAACTTCGGCTTCACTACGAAGAGGATCATTCTTGCCAACCGGCATAAACATCCTCGAGCGGCTGACCTGCCATCGGTAATTTCCTCCATCTGAGATTAAAGTCCGGCCTCGATTGAAGGGCGGACTGATGAAGAGAATGCGGTTTACGCAAGAGCTGATCATCGCGGTCCTGCGTGAGCATGAGGCGGGGCAAAAGCGGGCGACCTGGCGCGCAAGCATGGGATCTGCGAGGCGGTTAGCCTTACACACGTGTCGAAGGCGTGTTCGCTTGCGCATCACCGGGTATCAAAGCTAATGAAACCCGGAGAGGACTTGGCTGCTTCTGCAGGTGAAAAGTGCTGACTTTCTCATGGTTCTATCTCGCGTCGTGCCTGCTTGCGCTTATAGCGCTCGTCGCCGTTCTCGAACTCGGACTGCTTCCGGCACTGCTTTCGGGCCTTCTCGTGTTCAACATCGTTCATTTCGCCGCACCGATGCTCCATCGAATCGGCGTCTCCAACAGCCTGACGAAAAGCCTTGCGCTGACCTTGGTGGCATTGATCTTCACTCTCCTGGTAGCCGCCGCTATCTTTAGCGGCATGTCGCAATTGACTGGCGGTTCGGAGAACGTCGTGACGCTCCTCAAGAAGATGGCCGAGATCATCGATACCGCGCGCGTCCATCTCCCATCCTGGGCGATGGCCTATTTTCCGTCGAACATCGAGGAACTGGAAGTCTTCGCGGCCCGGTGGCTCCGCGAACATGCCGGCCAGCTTCAACTCGTTGGGCGGGATGTTGGCGTCCTGGTGGTCCACATTGTCGTCGGCATGGTGATCGGCGGCTTGATCGCGGTGAGCTCGGCGGCGCCATCGCGCGAGCCCGGCCCACTGGCGGTCGCGCTGGCGG
>NZ_JAMYRK010000223.1:0-1110 GCF_040321335.1 Mesorhizobium sp. M0437 | reverse complement strand
CCAGCAGTTCAAACTGGGAACCGACCAGCTCGGCCGCGAGATGCTCACACGCTTGATTTACGGTGCGCGCAACACCATCGGTATCGCCGTCGCGACCACACTGCTGTCCTTCGCCGTCGGCGTCTCGCTCGGCCTTCTTGCCGCATTGTACAGGGGATGGCTCGACCAGATACTGTCGCGTGCGGTGGACGTGTTGATGTCGATCCCAAGCCTGATCTTCGCCCTGGTGCTGCTTTCGATCTTCGGGTCGTCGATCACCAGCCTGATAATCATCATTGCGCTGCTCGATTCCACCCGCGTCTTTCGGCTCGCACGCGCCGTCGGGCTTAACGTGGCAGTGATGGAATATGTCGAGGTGGCGCGATTGCGCGGCGAAGGCCCGAAATGGATCATTGCCAAGGAAATCCTTCCCAATGTCATGCCGCCGCTGGTCGCGGAGTTCGGCTTGCGATTTTGCTTCGTATTCCTCACGATCGCGGCACTGTCCTTCCTGGGCGTCGGCATTCAGCCGCCTACCGCCGATTGGGGATCGATGGTGCGCGAGAATGCAACCCTGATCACCTACGGCGATGTCACGCCGCTGCTGCCGGCCGGCGCGATTGCCCTCCTTACAGTCTCCGTGAATTTCGTCGTCGACTGGTTCCTGCACGCAACAAGCGGGTTGCGGGATGAAAGGTAGCGGTCCGGGGTCGCGCGAAAAAGGCAAGGATCTGCTGCAGATCCGCAATCTGCATGTGGAGGGCTTCTCGGACGAGCGGTGGCATCCCATTGTCCGCGGGGTCGATCTGGCGCTGAAGCGGGGGGAGGTTCTTGGCCTGATCGGCGAGTCTGGGGCCGGCAAATCCACCATTGGCCTTGCGGCAATGGGTTACGCCAAGCCGGGCTGCCGTATCACACAGGGCTCGATCCTGTTCGACGGGGTCAATCTTCTGGCACTCAGCGAGACAGGGCGCCGCCGCCTCAGAGGCTCCCGTATCGCCTATGTCGCACAAAGCGCAGCGGCCTCTTTCAATCCGGCCCACCGGCTCCTCGACCAGACTGTTGAAACCGTGGTGGCGCATGGGATTGCAAGCCGAGAGAAAGCGAACCGGAGTGCGGTCGATCTTTATC
>NZ_JAMYRK010000222.1:0-1116 GCF_040321335.1 Mesorhizobium sp. M0437 | reverse complement strand
CTCAGCAAAACGATCCGCCATGTCAGGTCCGCCGTCGCATCGGTCGAGCGCACCGGCGAGGGCTACCGTCTGATCCTCGCTGATGGCGGGACGCTCGCTGCCGACGCCGTGGTGATTGCGACGACGCATCCGCCGCCGGCCTTGCCGATGCCCCTGAAGTCCGTGGCTGGCACAGCCGGGCTGGTGGCCAATCCCTATGATCTCGAGAGGCTGGAAGCGATCGGCCGCGACGACCGTGTCCTGGTCGTTGGCACCGGACTGACGTCGGCGGACGTGATTGCGACCCTCGACCGCAAGGGGCATCGTGGCCACATTGTCGCGCTGTCACGTCATGGCTATCGCTCGCGCAGCCACGCCTCGATACCGGCCGATCCAGTCGGTGATTTCACGACCCTTCCTTCACGCAGCGCAACGGCACTGTTCAAGCGCATCCGGGCCACGATTCTTGATGCCAAGCGTCAGGGCGAAGACTGGCACCCGGTGCTCGATGCCGTCCGGCGTCAGGGACAGGCCATCTGGCAGGCCTTGCCGCTAGCCGAGCAGCGCCAGGTTGTGCGTCATCTTCGCGCGCTGTGGGATGTGCATCGCTTCCGCGTTGCGCCACAGATCGCGGCCGTGCTCGATCGCCGCGCTGCCGAGGGCAGGCTTTCCTATCGCGCCGCATCGATTGTCGGCGCCGAACAGGTAGACGGATGCATTCGCGTCAGGCAGCGGCTGCGTGGCCAACGCAGCCTCGTTGTCGATGCTTTCGACAGTGTGATCGTGACGACCGGACCGGCGCACGCCGATATCTTGCGGACCAACACGGCGATTGCGGCGCTCGCGCGGATGGGATTGGTCCGGCTCGATCCGATTGGTCTTGGTTTGGATACCGACAGCCAAGGCCGTGCGGTCGGCACATCCGGGCGCCCGACCGATAGCATTTTCGTCAGCGGGCCACTGGCGCGAGGCAGCGTCGGCGAACTGATGGGAATTCCCGAAGTCACCGCACATGCCGAGCGCATCGCCGCCGAAATTCACCAATGGTTGGGATACCAAACGGCGTTGCGTCGCAAGGCGTCGTGAAGCTGCAAACACGATGAGGCTATCCAGATGACACTGACCGAACGCGTTCCC
>NZ_JAMYRK010000221.1:0-1132 GCF_040321335.1 Mesorhizobium sp. M0437 | reverse complement strand
CACGAGCTGTTCGAGGCGCAGGTGCGCCAGGCGCCGGAGGCTTTGGCGGTGGTCCATGAGGACGAGCGCCTGAGCTATGGCGAGCTCAACGCGCGGGCCAACCGTCTGGCGCATCATCTGATCGGGCTCGGGGTCAGGCCGGACCAGCCGGTGGCGATCTGCCTGGAGCGCAGCGTGGCGATGGTGGTGGGGCTTTTGGCGATCCTCAAGGCGGGCGGTGCCTATCTGCCGCTGGACCCGGCCTATCCCTGCGCGCGGCTGCGGCAGGTTCTCGACGATGCCGCGCCGCGGCTGCTGCTTTGCGATGCGGCCGGCCGGGCCGCGCTCGGCCCCGAGGCGCTTGTCGATGTGAGCGTGGTCGATCTGGAGACGGCCACTCCCACCTGGGCCGAGCTGCCGGCCTGCGATCCCGAGCCGCGCGCCCTTGGTCTCACCGCGCGCCATCTCGCCTATGTCATCTACACCTCTGGCTCAACCGGAACCCCAAAGGGCGTCATGGTCGAGCATGGAAGTCTGGTCAACTATTTGCATTGGTCGGATCGCAGCCATTACGAAGAAGCCGGCAACGGTTCGCCCATGCTGCTGTCGTTCAGCTTTGATGCTGGCGTTACGACCTTATTCGGGCCTTTGTTGGCGGGCGCCAAGCTTCGTCTTGCCAACCCCATTGCCCTAATACATGCGCTTGCTGCTTTAGAGGATGGTCAGACCTATGATCTAATCAAGCTGACCCCTTCGCATCTAAGCCTGCTGAACAAGCGGCTTGAAGCCGACAAGGGACCAGCCCCGACCAGAGCACTCATGGTCGGTGGCGAGGCCTTGATCCCGGCAGACATGCAGTTTTGGCAAGAGCATTTCCCGAACGTGCGTCTGATCAATCATTATGGTCCGACAGAAGCGACGGTTGGATGTGCCACATTCGCAATATCCGACGCTGTCGGGGGGCTGGCCTCCATCCCGATCGGGCGCCCGATTGCGAACACGCGGGTGTACCTGCTGGACGGTCATGGTGGGCCCGTGCCGTTCGGGGCGGTGGGTGAGCTTTACGTTGGCGGGGCCGGCGTTGCGCGTGGCTACCTGAACCGGCCTGATCTGACGGCCGAGCGGTTCATCGCCAGTCCCTTTGTGGAAGGCG
>NZ_JAMYRK010000220.1:0-1133 GCF_040321335.1 Mesorhizobium sp. M0437 | reverse complement strand
TGGGAGGATTGCCTGATGAAAACGCGCGCCGCTGTCGCCGTTGCCGCCGGAAAGCCGCTGCAGATCATGGAGGTCGACCTCGAAGGTCCCCGCGATGGCGAGGTGCTGGTCGAGATCAAGGCAACCGGCATCTGCCACACCGACGAGTTCACGCTGTCGGGCGCCGACCCGGAAGGCCTGTTTCCGGCGATCCTCGGCCATGAGGGCGCCGGCATCGTCGTCGACGTCGGCAAGGGCGTCTCCTCGGTCAGGAAGGGCGACCATGTCATCCCGCTCTATACGCCGGAATGCCGGCAGTGCCCGTCCTGCCTGTCGCGCAAGACCAATCTGTGCACCGCCATCCGCGCCACCCAGGGACAGGGTTTGATGCCGGACGGCACCTCGCGCTTCTCGATCGGCAAGGACAAGCTGTTCCACTACATGGGCTGCTCGACCTTCTCCAACTTCACCGTGCTGCCCGAGATCGCGGTGGCCAAGGTCAATGCCGACGCCCCGTTCGACAAGATCTGCTACATCGGCTGCGGCGTCACCACCGGCATCGGTGCTGTGATCAACACGGCCAAGGTCGAGCAAGGCGCGACGGCGGTCGTCTTCGGCCTCGGCGGCATCGGCCTCAACGTCATCCAGGGCCTGCGCCTTGCCGGCGCCGACATGATCATCGGCGTCGACCTGAACAACGACAAGAAGGAATGGGGCGAGAAATTCGGCATGACGCATTTCGTCAATCCGAAGGAGATCGACGGCGATGTCGTGGCTCATCTCGTCAACATGACCAAGCGCGGCGCCGACCAGATCGGCGGCGCCGACTACACGTTCGACTGCACCGGCAACACCAAAGTCATGCGGCAGGCGCTGGAAGCCTCGCATCGCGGCTGGGGCAAGTCGGTCATCATCGGCGTTGCCGGCGCCGGCCAGGAGATCTCGACGCGGCCGTTCCAGCTGGTCACCGGCCGCACCTGGATGGGCACCGCCTTCGGCGGCGCGCGCGGCCGCACCGACGTGCCGAAGATCGTCGACTGGTACATGGCCGGCAAGATCGAGATCGATCCGATGATCACCCACACGCTGAAGCTCGAGGACATCAACAAGGGCTTTGACCTGATGCATGAAGGCAAGTCGATCAGGAGCGTGGT
>NZ_JAMYRK010000219.1:0-1171 GCF_040321335.1 Mesorhizobium sp. M0437 | reverse complement strand
CGGGGCACCGGGAGCACGCAAGTGCGGGCAGGCCGTCGTATGCAGATGAACTGCGAGTTCGAGCACATTATCTGGCCGCCCCTACGACTCGCCCGGATGCGCCGCGAGCACGGCTCCGTATTTGTCGTGTTGCCCGCTCGCTCCCTGTTCGTGACCAACGATGGAGGGAACCGTGCGTATTATCAGCATGGACATACACCGCGTAGCCGCCGAGGTCGTGTCATTGCTTGATGGCAAGATCGTCAAGCTCGGCCGCGTTAGGAGGAATGGCACCGGGTTCTAGCGCAGGTTCGAGAGTGGCCGGTTGCGACGTTTCAGGAGCCGATTGGCACGCGGCTGTGGCAAGTGCCGCGAGGCCAAGCGTTGCGTTGCACATTCGGTGTGCCATCTTCTGATGCCCCGGCCGTCTTTGAATCTAGCGCAGGCCGACCTTATCGCGCGTTTTCACAAGCTGTGTCTACGCAAGGTAAGTCATAAGACAGCGGGTCGTCGAAGAACCCGCAGCGGTCGTGAGTGAATGCCTCCATTCGTCGCCCAAGTAGCGGCCTGGAGCGCCATTCGCGCGGCATCCGCTGGTTCATTAGGAGTTGAGCGGGAGGATCAGCAGTTGACCTTCCAGATCACATAGTGAGGCCGTTGCGACTGTATTCCTGAACCTTCGACAAACGAGTACACGCCGGTCGAACGGATTCACCAAGCTGCTGAATGAACGCTCTAGATGCATTCGACAGGCGTTTGACCGACGAAAGCTTAAGCCCCCCAAGATGCCGCGGCCTATTTCAAGTGCTGCGAGGCGAGTATGATCGACGCGTTGGTGCCAGGCTTCTGAATGATAATCACGACGATGGTAGTCATTCTCGACGATACAAGAGTTGCTGCCACTTATTCGGACAGGAGCTACCGGTTCGATTGAACCGGTAGCGGTGAACGGAAGGGGCACAAACACCCTTCGGCCGCGATTTCGCCAATAGCAATACCGTAGAAACGTGCCACTTTGGCGAAGGATCTGCGCCCTCCGAAGGCAGAAGTTACAGGTTCAAATCCTGCCGGGTGCAGCATTGCACAGTTCGCTTGCAGACAACTATTCCTGCTGGAATTGACAGGGCCAATCTTCAGGCCTCGTCAAGCCAGAAGGCAACTCGGTCCGGGCGTCTCCGCAAGCCATGTTGAG
>NZ_JAMYRK010000218.1:0-1191 GCF_040321335.1 Mesorhizobium sp. M0437 | reverse complement strand
GATCTTTGCACAGAAGCCGATCAGTGATTCTGTTGTGAGGTTGGAGCAGGGAGATTCGCGATGGTGGATCGTGTTCTGGGTCAGTTGAGTCTGGCGGACGGTCTTGCGGTGTCGGATGAGACGATCTTCGACCTGATTGCGAAAGAGCTGGACTGGGAGCCGATCAGCAAGCTGCTTGGCCCGCGCAGCAGCAGCGGCCCGGGTAGCGCCAGCTACCCGGCAATGTTGCTGGTGCGCTGCCTTCTGCTGGGTGTGTGGCATGGGCTGAGCGATCCAGCGCTTGAGGCGCAGATCCGTGACCGGCTGTCGTTTCGCCGCTTCGTTGGCTTCAGCCTCTCGGACCGTACGCCCGATCATTCGACCCTATGGCGCTTTCGCGACGAGCTGACGCGTGAGCGGCTGATCGACAAGGTGTTTGAGGAGATCAACCGGCAGCTGGAGACGAAAGGCCTGATCGTCAAGCGCGGCACGCTGGTCGATGCCTCGTTCATGCAATCCCCCGGCCGGCCGCCCAAGCAGCCGAAGAAGGGCCACCACGGCCCGGTCAAGCCGTCGGCGGACAAGGATGCGCGCTGGGGCAAGAAGGGCAAAAAGAGCACTTTTGGCTACAAGATGCACATTGGCGTCGACCAGGGGCACACCTTGATCCGGCGCGTCGAGGTGAGCGACGCCTCAGTCACCGACACCGAGCCGGCCGACCGGTTGATCTGCGGCGATGAGAAGGCGGTCTATGGCGATCAGGCCTATTACACCCATGCCAGGCATGACCGGCTCGCTGAGGCCAAGATCAAGGATCGCCTGATGCGGCGGCCCAACAAGCATCACCCTGAATTGCCGCCGCGCGACAAGCTGCGCAACCGGCTGATCTCCAAGGTGCGGGCGGCGGTTGAGCGGCCTTTCGCCGTGTTCAAGGAGCGTTACGGCATGCGGCGCATGCGCTTCTTCAACCTTGCGACCAACCGCACGCAGTGCATGCTGGCGGCATGCGCCTACAATCTGCGGACTATGATCGGTGTCCTGTATCCACCCAAAGAGAGACGGGCGTGAGGGAGGAGTGCGTCCAAAATCGAGCCGATCGGGCCAATGATGCCGGTCGATGCCGCGCCAGGGCGACAGGGCGAGGCCTTAGACGCCTTCAAAAGACGCCCAGTAGGCCAATCAGGTTAAGCACACCCTTCATGCAAAGCCCTC
>NZ_JAMYRK010000217.1:0-1194 GCF_040321335.1 Mesorhizobium sp. M0437 | reverse complement strand
TCCTGGTCCTGCATGGTATCTCCTAGAGGAATCCGAGAAAGGAGAGGATCGCAAGCACGATGACGACAAGGCCGATGAGATAAATGACACTGTTCATGGCGCAATCTCCTCCACTGCCTACCGAACTTGCCTGCGCTTTCTGTGTTCCGTTCGAACAGCACTTTTTTGGTAAGCTCCGCCTAACCAGCCTGAAGGGGGCCTTATGCCCACGGCAGTGAGCGCCGTTAGAATGATATCGGCGACCGGACTCCGGTGCGACTAACGGGCATTTCTCTCAGAACAGCAAAGCCGGCGGCGCGGTAGACATCTGCGGAGAACGTCATCACCGTTAACGCGAGGGTAATAGGCCCGTTCCGGCGGATATTCGCTCTGCATGGGGCGGGAATTTTCCGCAAATGCTTTGACTGCGCGTGATCGCAGCATGCCCTGCCTGCGACTCGATTGCTGGGCGAGCTATTACCAGCCAGAAGATCCCGAGTACGGCAGCGAAGGCGGGGAAGCCGAAGGCGACCGACAGCCAGAAAAACCGATGATAGCGCGGCGGCCACGGTGCGCCTGCAGCGGCGGCTTGCGACGCCAGCTTGTGCATCTTTTGGCACCGCTGGCGACCAGCCCTGTCCCTGTGAAGAATGCCCACATCCCGATTGTCCTGACCTAAAAGCTCCTTTCTACGAAGGAACCAAGCCATCGTGGCGGCCGGCCGCGGGGTTGCTCAGCGCCAGCGGAACAACAATTCCTTCCGCCCGTTCAGGTAAGTAGCCCCGTGCGGGACCATCAAGCACCGCAGCGGAAGGTTGCCTCGTTGGACTATATAGGAAAGCAATTTTTATCTGCTGCGACAGGAATCCTTCTTTTCGTAGGTGTCGGAGCGGTCGCCGCTCAGGATGTCATCATTCAGCCTGAGCAGGACACGGTGATCCGGGAGTATGTAAAGAAGAAACCGATAGCATCGCTGAGCTTCCCGGTGTTGAGCTCAAGATTGGCGCCGCTCTGCCCGACACAGTCGAGCTGTACGAAGTCCCGGACGTTCAGTACCGCTATGTAGTCGTTGAGGGACGAACCGTTCTGGTTGACCCAGGTACCCGCAGGATTGTTAAGGTCTAGATTGATTTTTCTACCAAAGCCCGCCGTGCCGAAGGTGCGGCGGACTTTCGCGTGGGTCCGGGATCGACGCGGTCGTAAGCAGAATGAGAA
>NZ_JAMYRK010000216.1:0-1244 GCF_040321335.1 Mesorhizobium sp. M0437 | reverse complement strand
CAAAAGGGGAAGTAAGGGCATGCGGCAGCGTTCCCTCCCCCTTGTGGGGAGGGTTAGGGTGGGGGTCCATCTTCGTAAGAATCCAAATGCGATTGTGTCCGCCGCTCCGCTAAACACGGGGGCTGCGCGGCGGACACGCCAACGTCAACGCAATGCCACGCCATTTTGCAGAACTTGACGCACACAACTTGCCCCGCCGTTCACGGGGAGAACGGGAGACGCCGTACCGCCGCTGCGGTTGCCGCAACTCCGCCGGCGGTCTATGTAAGGCGGCATGAGCGACACGACTTCACGCCTCTCCGGCTGGATGGACCTTGCCAACCCGACGCGGTTCGTCGGGCTGGCCGACAAGGTCGTGCCGTGGCTGGCGAGCGTTGCCGCCATCATCCTCGCTGTCGGCCTCTACATGAGCTTCACGGCGCCCGAGGACTTCCAGCAAGGCATCACCGTTCGCATCATGTATATCCACGTGCCTTTCGCCTGGCTCGCCATGATGTGCTACACGCTGATGGCGGTCTCGGCACTGGGCACGCTGGTCTGGCGCCATCCGCTGGCCGACGTGGCGCTGAAATCGGCGGCACCCATCGGCGCCGTCTTCACCGCCCTTGCACTGATCACCGGTTCGATCTGGGGCAAGCCGATGTGGGGCACCTGGTGGGTATGGGACGCGCGGTTGACCTCGGTCTTCATCCTGTTCCTGATGTATCTCGGCATCATCGCGCTGACCCGCGCGCTCGACGATGCCGGGCGCGCCGCGTGGGCCGCCGCCATCATCACCCTGGTCGGCTTCATCAACATTCCGATCATCAAATTTTCGGTCGACTGGTGGAACACGCTGCATCAGCCGGCGTCGGTGTTCCGGCTCGGTGGCCCGACCATCGACCCAAGCCTGTTGTGGCCATTGCTGGTGATGGCACTCGGCTTCACCGTGCTTTTCTTCGCGCTGCACCTAGCGGCGATGCGCACGGAAATCCTCCGCCGCCGAGTCATTTCGATGCGCCGCGTCGCGGCAAGGCAGGCTAACTGACCGCCGTCGAGTTCCTTCGCGCCCCCCTCTGTCCTGCCGGACATCTCCCCCTCAAGGGGGGAGATTGAATGTCACGTATCGTTTCGCCAATCGCGAATGTTGAAAGAGAGGCGAAGCTACCGATCTCCCCCCTGTTTGGACCGGAGACATCGCGAACAGGTGTGCGAGGACATCGCGAACAGTGCTCCATGCTATCTCTCGACGAGGTTGAGGTCGA
>NZ_JAMYRK010000215.1:0-1244 GCF_040321335.1 Mesorhizobium sp. M0437 | reverse complement strand
TCGCCTCGAGCCAGTTCTCGTGGATCTCCACCGCCAATGCCCGAACCAGCCGCAGACAGCTCCGCGGGTTGGGGAAGATGCGAACGACCAGGGTGCGCCGCTTGATCTCCTGGTTCAGCCGCTCCAGCATGTTCGTCGACTTCATGTGCTTGTGGTGAGCTAGCGGCAGCCGATAGAAGCTCAGCGTCTCCTCGATGTTATCTTCCACCCAGTTGACCAGCTTCGGGTATTTGGCCTGCCATTTGGCGATCCACTGCGCCAGGTCGCGTTTGACCTCGGCAAGGTCGCGCCGGTCGTAGAACCATCTGAGCTCCATCAGGCAATCGTCGTCGATCTTGCGCGGCACGTAGTCGAGCGCGTTTCTGAGGAAGTGCACGTAGCAGCGCTGCCAGACCGCCTCGGGCAGCACTTCGCGGATTGCCGCCGGCGAGCCCGCTTGAGCTCTGTCACGAACTCGCGCCGCTGTAGAGCGGGATTGAGATAATTGCTTTCGGTTATCCCGGTAAGCCTCATGGGAGCCGGTCTAGGGCCTCCGCAACTTTTACTCTCAGTTGTGCTTCGTCAACATAGAATCTAGGATTCTCTCTAATCAAGCTGATATCGGAAGTGTATGAGTCAATGTCAGCAAAGATCTCATCTATCACCTTAAACTCCTGCTCTGGGATGGCTCGCGTCTCATCCTTAAATTTCTTTAAGTAAATTTCTACCAACTTAGGAGCATCTATTTCCCTTGCGAGAAAGGTTTCAACCAACGCACGATATTCGCCAGATACGCTGCTCATAGTCCGCCTCCCAGTTTTCCGGTCGTCAAGACATATTCTAACTGCTTGGGACTGAGCTTCCATCCAGACAGGAGATTTCCTGAACTATCGCGAATGACATTCAAGCCGGTTTGCGGGTCGACGAAGTGCGTTACTGATTGCCCTTGATAAGCTCCTTGGATGGCCTGCGTCATCTCGGCCTCCAAAGCCTCCTGCACCACAATCTGCAAGACCTTGCGAAAGCCGTCCTCATCCGACGACAGCAACGCTTTCAACTCGCCCTCTGCTCAGTCTAATTTCTCGATTGGTCATGGCACTCCCCTTCCACGGGAATAGGTAGTCGAAACGTCACCAGCGTGCCATGGCCGCTCGCCCCTCAGAGCAAGCCCCGTTCTCTCTCCAAAACTTTTTGCAGAACCTTCAGCACATCTGTGGACGCCCCCGTGAGCGCAAGAAGAATCTTCGAAAGGCAGTATAGCGGCG
>NZ_JAMYRK010000214.1:0-1287 GCF_040321335.1 Mesorhizobium sp. M0437 | reverse complement strand
GGATGCTCGCGACGGATCGTCAGCCACTGCGCCTGCTGCTCGTTGCCTGGATGCGGAACCTCGATCTGCGACAGCTCGAAGCCGTATTTCTGCGACAGCAGCTCATAGATCGGAATCGTCTCCTTGCCATAGGGCGAGCCGTGATAGAGCACGACGATCTTCTTGCCCTTGAGCTTGTCGAGGCCACCTTCCTTGGAGGCGATATAGTTCACGATGCCCGAGGTCTCGCTGTAGGGATTGAGCAGCAGCGGGAAGACGTAAGGGAACACGCGTCCGTCCGTGGTGTCGGTGCGGCCGTGGTTGATGGTGATCAGCGGCACCTTGTCATCGGTGATGCGGTCGATCATGGCATAGGCGATGCCGACCGAAAGCGGGTTCCAGGCGGCGATGCCGGGATTGCTCTTCAATCGTTCATAGACCTCGACGCCCTTCTCGACCTCATACTGCGTCTCGCCCTCGCTCCAGGTCAGCTTGACGCCGTTGACGCCGCCGTCGCGGATGTTGATCAGGTTGAGATAGTCGATGAAGCCGCCGAAGAAGCCGGTGCCGCCGGCGGCATAAGGGCCGACGCGGTAGCTCTGCAGGGGAAAATACTGCTCGGCGGCGTGGACCGCCGTCGCGCCGAGGACGAAGGCCGTGGCGATCGCCGCTTTCTTGAGGTGACTGAAGAAGGTCATGGATTGCGTCTCCTGAGGTTGTGGTCCGTGAGAGGATGTCGAGCGGCGCTCAGCTGGACCTTGAGCCGATCCGTCGTTTCAGGCGGTCGAAGAGGGCCGACAGCCCGTTCGGTTCCGCGATGAGGAAGATGATGATGAGCGCGCCGAGCACGATGCGCTGGCTCATGTCGAGAACACCCGAATCGAACAGTCCGCCAAACAGGAAGGCGCCAAGCCGCGACAGGATGAGCGGAAAGATGACGATGAACGCCGCTCCCAGAAAGGCGCCGCGTATCGAGGCCAGCCCGCCGATGATGATGATGAACAGGATCTGGAACGAGCGGTCGAGATTGAAGCCGGCCGGCTCGACGGTGCGCAGATAGGTGAAGGCCCACAGCACCCCGGCGACGCCGATGATGAAGGACGAGATGGCGAACGCGAGCAGCTTGGTCTTCAGCACAGGGACGCCGATCACCCGCGCGGCGGTTTCGTTGTCGCGCACGGCGATGAAATTGCGGCCGGTCGCGCTGTTGACTAGGCGCCAGACGAGCGCCGTGAGCACGATGACCGTGGTCACCGAGAGCAGGTAGCGGCCCGTCGCCCTGTCGAGCGAGAAGCCCGCAACGGCAAG
>NZ_JAMYRK010000213.1:0-1306 GCF_040321335.1 Mesorhizobium sp. M0437 | reverse complement strand
TCGAACAGCTCGTGGACGCACCGCTGCGACGGATAGGCCGCCGCCGTCCGGTTCAGATCCTCCAGCAGATAGGTGCGCTCGGCGGCCGGCAGGATATCCAGCTCCCGCACCGGCCTGTCGGGCGCCCGCTCCAGCGCCTCCGCCAATTGCTCGAGCACGTGCTGCATGTAGCCGCAGACCCGATCCGCAGACACCGGCTCCACCACCTGCGCCGTCAGGCCGAGCGCCTCGCCATAATCGTCCACCGACAGGGTCAGCGGATAGTTGGTGCGCTCCTCCCCGCCCAGCCATTCCACCCCGGACAGACCATCATCCGTGCCGGAGCCGGCCATGGCCGCCGGCGTGTTGTGACGGTAGTTCAACAGCGCGCTGAACAGCGGCGCCGGCGCCGCAACGCCGCTGCAGCGTTGCGCCAGCGCCAGCGAGGCATGCTCGTGCGCCAGCAGCTCGGAAAGCCGCGCATGCGTGGTCCGCACGCTCGCCGCGACCCCGGTTCCGTCCAGGTCAAGCCGCACAGGCAGGGTGTTGATGAACAGGCCCAGCGCCCGGTCGGCGCCCGCACCCGCATGCATGCGGCCGAACAGCACCGTGCCGAACACCACCTGCTCTCGCCCGCTGCTGCGCGCTACCACCTGACCCCAAGCCAGATGGCACAGGCTGGCCAGGCTCACCCCCAGCCGCCGCGCCTGCTCCCGCAGCCGATCGTTGAGCGCCTGCGGCAGCATCCGCCGCGCCTCGCCGACCCCGCTGCCGTCGCCGCGCACCTCGCCCAGCCCGAACGGCATGGTCGGCTCGTCGATGTCCGCCAGCATCGAGCGGAAGAACTCTTCATGCGCCTTGGCATCGACACCCAGCCGTGCCTGCGCCACCAGATTGCGGAACGGCTGCGGTGCCGCAAGCTCATGCGCCTGCCCGCCGAGCACGGCCCGCACCTCGGCATGCATCACTTCCAGCGTCGTGTGATCGCCGATCAGATGGTGCTGCAACTCCAGCAGCAGCCAGCGCCCGCTGCCGGGCTCGCGCGCGATCCCAAACCGCAACAACGGCGCGCGGCCAAGGCCGATGCGGTGCCGGCGCGGATCAAACCGGCGCCTGAGCTCCTCGGCGCCGGAACCGTCACACGCATCCAGCTCGACCTCGGTCACCTCCAGCGGCGCACGCCGCCACACCACCTGGGCCGGGCTCGACAGCCCCTCCCAGACAAAGGCCGTACGCAAAATGTCGTGTCGGTCCACCACCTGCTGAACGGCGCCAAGATAGCGCTCCAACTGGCCGCGCTCGGCAAACGCCATCTGCGAGACCAGCA
>NZ_JAMYRK010000212.1:0-1314 GCF_040321335.1 Mesorhizobium sp. M0437 | reverse complement strand
CACGACAGAGGCGATAAGCACCTCCACCGCTTTCAAACCGGCTTGCGATCTATCCGATGCAGGCGTCCATCCCAGTTGAAGCTCTGTTTCTCCCGCGATACGGGCGAGATAGATCAGCCAAGCCGTTACCAGGTATTCCGTGCGATCATGTGGCGCCAGTTTAGCCAAAGCACTTGGAATGAACCACGAGCTCGACTGCCATCTGTGCGGCGCTTCAGCCACGGACGCCGATAGAAAAGGAAGCTGCAATATTTTAAACTGCTCAAGCCGCTGTCGCCAAAAATCCTCTGAAGGCGCCAGCTTTTCATGGGCGGCAGTTATGCTCCGCGCCTGATCACCGCTCAAAATTGGCAGGCGATCACCTTCATCCAGATTGAAGTTCCTGGCGAGTGCTCGCGCGTCCAGCAGCTGACCATCGGGGCCGCCAAAGCAAACATCAACATCCTGCGCACCCGTCGCCACACGCCAGTGGCCGGAGTGGATTTCAAGCAGGGAACCCGCCGGAAGGCCCGAGCGTCGAGGCAACACCTCCAAGCGCCTGACTATGACAACGTCATCACCCACGAAAGCCTTGGGCAGACACAATCGATTGGGATTATACGGCCCAAAGTCTAGTGCACGGGTCATCGCTGACAAATCTCGCGCGGATCGATCCCATCGCAGACAGCCTGCCGCATCTGGGCGTCGACGTCTCGGAAAATAGCTTCTGTCGACTAGCGCCTGCGGACGAGCAGTAAGCTTTCCCTTCGCCAAGCCAGTTAAAAGCTCGCGGAAGCCCTCGACCGCGGCTTCATGACATCTGAGGTTCAAGCTCAACGCCGTGTCGGTGGGCGCAATTAACACTTGGCGCCTAACCACCAGCTCACCCGCATTAACACCATCATCGATACGATGCCACGTGATGGCATACTCGCTCTCCTGGGCCAGCAGCGCCCAGGACGTCGCGTGAGTTCCTGCATATCGTGGCAGTGGACCGTCGTGGTAATTGAAAGCACCTTGTCGGGCTCGCCCAAACATGTCCGGTGGCAATATAAGCGGATTGGCAACGGAGAAAATCCAATCCACCGGCTCCGCGTTCAGAAGAGAGCAGAGCTCGTCAACACTCGCAATACACGGGATATTGGCGCGAGCCGCCCAATCCGCGAATATAGCGTCGCCACATAGCACTACGCGAATGTCGTGGCCCACCTCCATTGCCAGCTGCGCGCAGCTGATAGCAAGCGTACCATTGCCAACAAAGACGCTGGAGGAGATTGATCGCGCTGCAGGTTGTGGCCTATCCCGATCGCCTGGTTCGCAAGCGCTTGCGCGCTC
>NZ_JAMYRK010000211.1:0-1317 GCF_040321335.1 Mesorhizobium sp. M0437 | reverse complement strand
ACGGAGGCACGTTGGCCGCGTGACAGTGAGCTATGCTGGAGATTGGGGTGACGAGGCTGATCAAGCCTTCCAACAGTACCAGCCTGATCAATTACAGCGAGAGCTACCGGTCCGGAGATCGCATCAGCGCCTCTGTCGTCAAGAGAGCTGTTCTGCTTGACCCCAGCCATGGAGCTCAACGCCCCGCGTCGGAGCGCTCCCTGCTTCTGAAGGAAGCCATTAGGTCCGCTCGGGCTTGATCGGAGGCTTGGCTGATGGACGTCGTGGTTGCTTCGCTCAGTTGCCGCCCCATGGCGCGGCTTTGCGGATTATCAGTCCTCTGCCTCTTCGCCGGTCTCAACAGCGCTGTGTAATGTTCATTGTTTATGATGACGCCCCCGCTGTTCACGAGGTTGCTCCTGTCAAGTGTACTCGTCAGTCCGTCCTGGGCCTCACGCTTCTTGCCCAAGTGCCGTTCAAACGGCGCTGGCGCGACTTGTTGAGCTCGAGAGATGGGTCCCTGCTCTCCTGCGTGGCCATGAGCTTGTGCCGCGGTCTGCGCAGCGGCGTCCCCAATGGCACGAGCCTCCATGCCGACTGCGTCTTCCGGACGAGCAGCAAGGGCAATTTCGCGCCCGAGTGCGAACTTCCGGACATGAGTTAGTGCACTGATGTCAGCGGTTTTCATATAGCGCTTGGCATCTTCATCCAGCGACCGCTCGTGAAGCCGATCCGCAATCCCCGGCTTTTTGTTTTCAACCAAGCATTGACTGAAACGTCTAAGAGCAGACCCATAGACCTCAACGGTACGGGGTTTCGGCCCGGTCGGCGCTGCCTCGTACGCTTTGATGAGAGCCGCTGTGTACTCTCTGATGAGCACGGCGTCGGCAGGGTGGGGATTCAGGGCAGGGCGGCCCACCACTGGCGCTCCGCCCGCCCACGTCTTGAGACGACCCAGTGACCCAGCCACGGCCGAGGGGCCGCCACCCCAGATCTCGTACTCCTTGCGATCCCGATCCAGCGACGAATCGTGAAGCCGATCCGCAATCCCCGGCTTGTTATTTTCAACGAGCCAATGACCAAAGCCGAAAAGAATATCTACATGGCGCTTGACCGTGATCTCCCCGACCTTACCGGCATAGAGTGCTGACCTCAGCCCTTCGACAAGGGTCGCATCGTTGGAATAAAGAGGACCCTTGTCGGGACCGGAGACCACTTTTGGGCGATCTGGCTGCACCGCCGCCGGCACAGAACGAGCATGGTCACGCAACTCGGACGGTGCGGGGGGATTCAGATCAACCACTGACGAATCCGGCGCATGATGATGGCGCGCCGTTG
>NZ_JAMYRK010000210.1:0-1318 GCF_040321335.1 Mesorhizobium sp. M0437 | reverse complement strand
GCTTAGCCTCCATCTCATTTCTAGATGATGACAATAGATAAACTGTGTTGGACGGAAGTCGCCGCGCGATTGATACTCGACTAAATTAACGCGCCAAGTGGCCAATAGGGCCGAATCTGGGAATGACAGATGCACAGCGTCGAGACGTTTCGCGATCTGCAGACTGAGGCAACCGAGTGGCGCCGCTACCTCCACCAACATCCCGAGCTCGGCTATCGACTAGACAACACGGCCAGGTTCGTGACCGAGAAACTGGCTTCGTTCGGCATCAATCACATCGAAACGGGCATAGCTGAAACCGGTATCGTGGCATTGACTCTGGGCGAAGGCGGAGACGGGCCGACGATCGGGCTGAGGGCGGACATGGACGCCCTGCCGATCCTCGAAGCCTCGAACAAGCCCTGGTCATCGCAGATACCGGGCCAGATGCACGCGTGCGGCCATGACGGTCACACAGCCATGCTGCTGGGCGCGGCGAAATACCTTGCGGCAACGCGCAACTTCAAGGGCTCCGTCGCCTTGATCTTCCAGCCCGCGGAAGAAGATGGACGGGGCGGCCAGAGGATGGTCCAGGAAGGAATCATGGACCGTTTTGGCATCTCCAAGGTCTTTGGCATGCACAACCAGCCGGGCATGGAGGTGGGCAAATTCGGCATTTGCCATGGCCCTATGTGGGGCGCGCTCGATGAATTCGACATTATCGTGAAGGGCAGGGGCGGCCATCCGGCCAGCCCTCATAAGACCGTCGATCCGATTGTTATTGCAGCCCAGATCATCGTCGGCCTGCAAACCTTGGTCTCGCGCAACACGGATCCACTCGAGTCGCTCGTTGTTTCTGTTACCAAGCTGAACGCCGGCACGGCGTACAACGTCATCCCAGAACATGTCGAAATAGCCGGCACGGTGCGGAGCCTCTCGCCCAGCTTGCGGGACTTCGCCGAACGACAGATCCTAGCGTCAACCCAAGGCATTGCGCGCGCATTTGGCGGAGATGTGGAGTTCAAGCACCGACGATTAGAGCCCGTCACCGTCAACCACGCGGCCGAAACCAACATGGCGATTGAGGTGGCACGCAATCTCGTGGGGCCCGCGTCTGTGGACGACAACATCAGACCAAGGATGGGATCGGAAGATTTCGCCTACATGCTGGAGGCGCGGCCGGGCGCTTACATTAACCTTGGCAATGGTCCGACCGCTGCCGCGCACAACCCGCAATATGATTTCAACGACGAAGCCCTGCTTTATGGCATCGGCTACTGGGTGAGCCTGGTCGAGACGGCGCTGGCTGCCTGAAATTACTGCTGTGCGACTGAGTCGC
>NZ_JAMYRK010000209.1:0-1322 GCF_040321335.1 Mesorhizobium sp. M0437 | reverse complement strand
GATCGCGACGTGCTGGCCTGGTACGCGACCTCGCCGGACCGCGAGGTGTTCCTCAGGACCGTGCAGGAGTTCCGCCACATCATCGAGCCGGAGGCCAGCGCCTTTGCCGCCATGCGGCGCACCGATGAGCAGATGGCCGAGATCAGCCAGGCCTGCCGCGAGATGGGCGAGGCGACCAACCTGCAGGAGCGGACGCGCGCCGACACGCGGTTTCATCTCGCCATCCTGCGCGCCTCGGGCAACGATCTGCTGGTGCCGCTCGGCGTGCTGATCGAATCGGCGCTCGACCACCTGTTTGTTTTCGTCACCCGCGAGACCAGCGATCAGCGGCGGGCGCAGGCACTGCACGAGGCGATCGAGAAGAACATCCGCCTGCAGCGACCGGCTGCAGCCCGTGCCGCGGTGCACAGGCTTCTCGCCAACACCGACGACGTCATCGGCCGGTCGCGGCGGTGATGGTTGCACAGGGCGGCGTTGCTCAGAACGATTGCAAAACTCGCATTCCTTCGCGCCCCCTCTGTCCTGCCGGACATCTCGCCCACGAGGGGGCCATCGCAGATAGCAAGCCGAGGCTTTCGCTCTACGACGTACCCCCACCCCTAACCC
Source organism: Mesorhizobium sp. M0437 (assembly GCF_040321335.1). NCBI lineage: Bacteria > Pseudomonadati > Pseudomonadota > Alphaproteobacteria > Hyphomicrobiales > Phyllobacteriaceae > Mesorhizobium > Mesorhizobium sp. M0437. The sequence continues at coordinate 716 of NZ_JAMYRK010000209.1, read as the reverse complement.
CTCCCCACAAGGGGGAGGGAGACTTCCGTTGGCGCTGACCTCGGCAAATTGCCTGTCTTTCGGCGCCAAAAGGGGAAGTGAGGGCGCGCGGCAGCGTTCCCTCCCCCTTGTGGGGAGGGTTAGGGTGGGGGTCCATCTTCGTAAGAATCCAAATGCGATTGCCCAGCGCAATAGAGGGGGGAGATTGGATGCCACTTCGGCTTTCGCCAATCACCAACCTTAGGGCCAAGCAATGAGGGGCGGCGACCTCGGGTGGGACAGGAATTCGGACTTTTTGCCTTCGCAGCTATTTTGTTCTTGCTTTGTGCCGGCAGCTATGCTACTAATTTGCGTATGGTGCCAATTGGCTCCAACGACCCGCCCGCCGAGGCGCTTTTTTTGTTTCCGGCTTCTTCCGATCGGAAGTGCGCGTGCTTTGGTGCACAGACTTCTCGCAATACCGACGTTATCGGCCGGTTTCGGCGCTGATTCGATCGTTTCTCGGCCAACTGCGGGTAAGTCGGGTCAACCAGCAACGAAGGTCGATCATTTCCGTTAGTCGCAAATCGCAAATTTAGGAGATTAGCCGAAACCCTCCCTTCGTCATCCCTGGGCGAAGCAAGGAGCGAAGCGACGCGGCGCAGACCCTGGGATCCATATGTGGACGGCGCCCTGCCTGCAACGGTTGTTTTGCGTCGTTTTCGATCGCTTGCGTCCATATGTCCGGCCTTTGAGCA
>NZ_JAMYRK010000208.1:0-1333 GCF_040321335.1 Mesorhizobium sp. M0437 | reverse complement strand
GGTGTGGTCTCCGGGAAATGGTTCGGATCGGCTTAAGCAACCAAATCCTACGTTTTTCAACGGCTTGCGCCACATCCACCAACCCCCATGAATTTTTCAGGCTAGGATCCGGACCCATAAAGGGATTCCACTGACGGTGGTTTTATGAGTATCGCGATTATTTCTGGCTGACGGAGGGAGCAGGTTTCGCGGCCGCAGGCGCTGCTGCCAACCGACACGCGCGGCAAGCCAAGAGTATGACCGCCGAGCGATTGGCGGCATCGTCCATGTCCTCAAGTCCGGCGGCCGCTGGGTCGATGCCCCGCAAGTCTACGGGCCGAGAAAGACGCTCTACAATCGCTTTGTCCGATGGGCTGCCAAAGGCGTTTGGGTCGACATCTTCCACGCCCTGGCCTCGGCTGGCGGTCCTCCGGCTGAGGTCCTGATCGACCTCTTCGGCCGTGAAGGCGCATCGCTGCGCTTCTGGCGGCACAGGGGGGAGCAAAATCAGGCGATCGGCCGGTCGCGCGGTGGGCGAACCACGAAGATCCACGCCCTGACCGATGGCCTGTGCCGCCCGATCGCTTTCCTCTTGACCGGTGGCCAGGTCGCCGATTGCAGCGCCGGAGATTTGCTTCTGGAGCAGATGCCCAAGAGCCCGATCCTGCACGCCGACAAGGACTATGATACCAATGCCATTCGCCACAGGTCTAGGCTAAAGCGGCGATGCCGAACATTCCGCCGAAGCCAACCGGCGCTGGAAGAACTGCTTCTCCCCGTTCCTCTACCGTGATCGCAACGCCATCGAGCGCATGTTCGGACGGCTCAAGGATTTGCGCCGCATCGCCACCAGATACGATCGATCGGCCACGAACTTCCTCGCTGCCGTCTGCCTAGCCGCTACGGTCAGTTACTGGCTGTGACAGTTGTCCTCGACAAACAGAAGCGAACTTGCGCCCTGAAGCAGGGTGATCGCTTCAGAAACGGTGCGAAGGAGTATGTCACTCGCCGGCTCGATGTCGTGGATGAGGCCGGCGGCCTCACCAATCATGATCGCGGCTATTGTGGGATCGCCGCTTGCCCACGCTTCCCGGTAGGCAGCGGACTGCGCGTCAATGTCGGCAAGGAGATGGGCCTCATTGCCGTGCCAGGCTTCCGTAAAAGCATTCTTCCGAACGCGCAGTGAAAACCGCGATGGCCAATCCAGGCGGCGCGCTAGGTCCATCACCGAGGTTCGAACCGTGTCGTCTCCGGTCGCGGCAAGGGCAGCCTGGTGCAGATTTGGATGAACGAGAGCCTCCAACGAGGCCCAGAAACGTGATCCCATCACGACGCCATCAGCGCCAAGCATCAG
>NZ_JAMYRK010000207.1:0-1336 GCF_040321335.1 Mesorhizobium sp. M0437 | reverse complement strand
CGACACACTTTTCATGCCCGATAGCGGCTCCGCCCGTGCAGATTTTCCAGGTGGCAGCGCAGCTGACCTATGGAAGTCGATCCAGGACATTTTGAGCCTACCCGATCCGACGCGCCTCTTCACCGGGCATGACTACAGGCCGGGAGGGCGCCAGGCTCTGTGGGAGAGTTCGGTAGCGGAGCAGAAAGAGAAAAACCCGCATGTCGCCGGTCATTCTCGGAGTACGTTCATCAGGCTTCGGGAGGCCCGAGACAGGACATTGCCAATGCCAAAACTCATATTGCATGCCCTGCAGGTCAATATCCGCGGAGGGGAACTGCCTCAGGTCGAGGAAAATGGCCGGCGTTATCTGAGGATACCGCTCGACGCGCTGCCAGCATCGGTCTGGGGTTAGTGACGAATCGGATGGCTCTCTCCAGCAGTTCCTGCCCGCGATCGGTTTCAGGATCACTGATCGGGTGTACGCTCGGTCCGATTGGCGGAGGCGGGTCGATCCTCGCTACGCCCTATCGATGTACGTCGTCGGAATGAGCATCCTCGGATGCGCTCTCGGAGGTGATCGCGGCAAGCAATTGCGGTGGCGCGTCTGCAACACTATTATCGATCATGTTCTGAGGAGGTATCTCGGATGTGGAATAGGATCGCCAAGCTTCGGTTATCGAGCCGCACCTGGGAGGCAATTCTTCTGGGGATGAAAAGCTTGAGGCGAACCCCAAATAGCCGATGTATGTACTGGTGATTTGACGCGATTCCATAGACAGCATCGTTGGCGCCACGAGATTTTCGCGTACAGCTTCGGGATTGCGCCCGGCCGCGGGCCATCACGCACCACATCACGGCACGTCGTTCAGATTTGTGTAGTGCTTCAGTTTAACGAAATCGAAGTTCCATAAGATAGATTACGCGACTTTCATCAGACGAAGTTGACATTTCTAAGTATCCCACGTATGCCTGACACTCGCTGCAAGTCTTCTGGTTGTCGAGAGGCAAGCAGATCAGTTCTACATCAGTAACTCCTACTCGACGTTCCGTTTCAGAAGATCATTTTTACTTAAGATCGTCTCATCGTCTAATGAAACCGGACGGGATGACCCACTTTTTCTGGAACGCCCGGGGGTCGGCGTCCCAGGTCAGACCATCGGCTTCGCTCGCCTGCTCTCTCGGCGCACTCACTTGTGCGGCATGCAATAGACGCCCTCAGATTCCATGAGTACCGCGCCGCCCTTCAACTCACTCAGTGCGCCGACCCACGCTTTCGAATAAGTGCGGCTGGCATCCACGGCCGTCAGCCAAAGACGCGATTGTCGGCCAGTTCGACTTTAGCTTCCTGCTGCAA
>NZ_JAMYRK010000206.1:0-1347 GCF_040321335.1 Mesorhizobium sp. M0437 | reverse complement strand
CATCGGCTGCGCAAGCTGGGTGAGGATATCACCGAGACGCTGGAGGTGGTGCCGCGGCAATGGAAGGTGATCCAGCACGTGCGGGAGAAGTTCACCTGCCGCGACTGCGAGACGATCAGCCAGGCTCCGGCGCCCTTCCACGCCACCCCGCGCGGCTGGGCCGGTCCCGGCCTGCTGGCGATGATCCTGTTCGAGAAGTTCGGCCAGCATCAGCCGCTTAACCGCCAGGCCGAACGCTATGCCCGCGAAGGCGTGCCGCTCAGCCTGTCGACGCTCGCCGACCAGGTCGGCGCCGGCGCCGCGGCGCTGATGCCGCTGTTCAAGCAGCTCGAAGCCCATGTGCTGGCCGCTTCGCGTCTGCACGGCGACGACACGACGGTGCCGGTCCTGGCCAAGGGCAAGACCGATACCGGCCGATTATGGACCTATGTGCGCGATGACCGACCGTTCGGCGGCGCCGATCCGCCGGCGGCAGTGTTCTACTATTCCCGCGATCGCCGAGGCGAACATCCCGCGACGCATCTCGCCGGCTGGAGCGGCATTCTGCAGGCCGATGCCTTTGGTGGTTATGGCGATCTCTATGCGACGGGTCGTCAGCCGGCGCCTGTTCTGGAGGCCAGCTGCTGGGCCCACAGCCGGCGCAAAGTATTTGAGCTGGCCGATGTCGAAGCGGCGGCGCGCAAGAAGGCGCACGGCGAGAAGCCCAACCTGGTCTATCCGCTGGCGGTTGAAGCCGTGAAGCGCATCGATGCCCTGTTCGATATCGAGCGCGCGATCAACGGCCTGTCGCCGGCCCAACGCCACGCCGTGCGCCAAGAGCGGAGCGCGCCGCTGGTCACCGAGCTCGAGCGCTGGATGATCAAGACGCGCGACAAGCTCTCGCGCGGACACGATCTGACCAAGGCCTTCAACTACATGCTGCGCCGCTGGTCATCCTTCGCCCGGTTCCTCGACGATGGGCGGATTTGCCTATCCAACAATGCAGCCGAGCGAGCCCTGCGCGGCATCGCTCTCGGCAGAAAGTCTTGGCTGTTCTGCGGTTCCGATCGCGGCGGACAGCGCGCTGCCGTTCTCTACAGCCTGATCGTCAGCGCCAAGATGAACGATGTCGACCCGCAGGCCTGGCTCGCCGACGTCCTCGCCCGACTGCCCGCCTATCCGGCCCATCGGATCGATGATTTGCTGCCGTGGAATTGGAGATCCGCAAAATTGCGGACCCAACCAGCGGCGGCCTGATCATGCAGCGCAATAGGGTGCATCACGTCTACACCGTCGATCGTGTCGCCAGGGACCTCGGCGTCAGCGAAGCGCTCATCCAGGACCTGACCCTCGGTCTCGAGCCCGAGG
>NZ_JAMYRK010000205.1:0-1348 GCF_040321335.1 Mesorhizobium sp. M0437 | reverse complement strand
GTGCTATGGTGTGCCCGCACTCATCAGACGGCACGGATATGAGGCATGCTCGCAGTCACCCGCCGTACACTTCTTGCGTTCACCGCCGTTGCGTCTGTCGTTGAACCGACGTTTGCTGAAGGCGAAGGTATCTCGCGCGAACTGCAGGCGCTGATCGCAAGCCATGAAACCGCCTATGCCGCGCTCCACAGGGTTGTTCATCGAGCGGGCAGCAACTGGCACGACCGCAAGATGGCAGACGGAATTGAAGAGCAAGCCTTGCTGGCCATCTGTTCCTATCCTGCGACCAGCCGAGGCGACCGCCGGGTCAAGGCCGAGTACCTGTTGACTGTTGAGGCACGAGGCGAACTCGACTTGAAAGAGCACATGCAGGCCATCCTGCGCTCAACGATGCGGGGCTGATCGATCGCAGTACCCGCGGGGGAACCAGACCGCGCGTTGCCGGAGCGCGACGCGGCCTCGGAGTAATGTGACGACGCAGACATTCTGTTTGGGTTACCGCGCAGAAAAGGAACCCCGAAGATGCTTCAATTCCCCGCGAAGGCCGCCTCATCGGCTGGTAGCGAGCCCCCATAGTTGACTGCGGTATGCGCCGCGTCAATTGAATCAGGCATTGCTGAACTGCCATCACAACGCCAGGCTGGACACGGGAATTATTCAAATTGGTGGAAATTCCCGGAAGCGGCTCATTTTCGACAATCGCCAACACCTCATCGGCTGACCGCGCCAATCGGAGTCGCTCCCGAACATGAGCTACTCGAAGCAGCCGGCATCTTTGTGAAAGGGCAGGGAGGAAGGCGGAAGTAGCAGAGCGCCGCCAGAGTACAGTCTAAATGAGATCGACTGGTTGTCGTAGGGCCCGTCGAAGTCAACGGGCTGGGCCAGGCGCGTCAAAGACACGACTGGCGAAGAGATCGTGCCAAGCAGAGCGTGAGGGATCGCGACGCTACGACCGATGCCGTCGAGCCGAGACACTCGCGGTCGAAGAGACCACGGAGAATCATCTGCTCATCAAGCCCAGTTCTCCGCGCAATCCTGATCGCGATTTTTGTCAAGGCTGATTGCTTTCCTTTACTCGCAAGGTCAAGGGAAATGTCTTTTTCTGACAAGATGGGGCAGATCATCAGAGTTAACCTCAATGTGGATCCCAAACGCGATCGCAAATGGGCGTGCAGCCGCACTGCTTAGGCAGCGCAGAATTCACCGTCGGATAAGTGGTCCTGGCTGTCCCGGACGCGAAGCCAGGGCCTTCTCGCGTCCGGGCTAATAGCCCGGTTTGAGGCGTTTCGGCTCTCGCGGGAGAAGGCAGTATTCGGGCTTCAAGTGGGGCGCCTCTGCAGTCTTAGCG
>NZ_JAMYRK010000204.1:0-1380 GCF_040321335.1 Mesorhizobium sp. M0437 | reverse complement strand
GGCCAGAGCCTTGCGGTTTTCCAGAACACTCATCATCGTCACGTGGTCGCCTACAATCGGTACGGCAGTAATGGCCTCCGGACTCAAGACCCGGTCCCAGCCGCGCATAGGCGAACGTGCCTCTGGGCATAATGAACTCTTAGCTTGTCGTGCCCGAGAACTGAAGAGAGCCTCGGTGGCATAAAACTGATGTATCTCAATTGGCAGGGTTGGGACTTGGTACGCCTGCAGCGCCTCGTGAAACCGGGCGGTCCTTTCATACATCAAAACATCGTTATGGAGATTACGATCCAGAGGTATTGCCCCAATTTGCTGCCCCTTTTCAAGCAGCTGAGCGATTGAACTTTGTCCAGCAAATTTCTCCAACACTTCGAAGCTCTCATCATCTAAGGGTTCAAAAGAATCGAGCACGACGTCTCGTACCATTTGGATGGGTGATATCTTTGTCACGTTTGCGGGTAGCGTAACATCGATGAGAGCGATGAACGACACAGCGTCATCGAGACTCAGCAAGCGCTGGGCGATTGCGTAAGCCAAGATTCCGCCTGATGAGTATCCAGCGAAGCGATATGGTCCCTGCGGTTGAATTTCTTTGATCGCGAGGATGACCTGATCAGCTATCGCTTCAAGGGTCAGTGGACGAACTTCATCGAAAGACGGCCATGGTAAAGCGTAGACGGGACAGTCTACGTCCATTTCCTCCACCAGACCGACGACATAGGAACAATCTCCAAAACCTGTGGGGACAAAGAAGAGCGGTGGCTGCGATCCGGTTGGTCGAATGGAAATCACTCCGCGACTCCTGGGCTGTGGCTCCAAATGAATCTTCGATGCAAGTTCCTTCAGAACAGGGGCTTGGAAGAGGTCAGCGGCGCTAAAGTCCAGCCCAAGATCTAATGCTCGACTGAGCAACTGCACCGCCAGGAGCGAATGGCCGCCCAGTTCGAAGAAGTTGTCGTGGCGCCCGACCCGCTCGACACCGAGAAGCTCCGCCCAGATCTGTGCCAGCGCCGTCTCGACCGCGCCCTGCGGCGCCTCATAGGCCGTCCGCGCATAGGCGCCGTCGGCCGGCGCCGGCAGTGCCTTGCGGTCGAGCTTGCCGTTCGGCGTCAGCGGCAGCGCCGCGAGCCGCACGAACGCAGCCGGCACCATGTAGTCCGGCAGCCGCCCGCTCACATGCGCGCGCAAGGCGCCGGCAAGCCCGCCGCCATCGTCCTCGTCCGAGCCGGCCTCGGGTCCACACACGACATAGGCGACAAGGTGCTTGTCGCCGGCCCGGTCCTGGCGCGCCACCACCACCGCCTCGCGCACCCAGGCGTGCTCGCAAAGCCGCGCCGCGATCTCGCCCGGCTCGATGCGGAAGCCGCGGATCTTCACCTG
>NZ_JAMYRK010000203.1:0-1383 GCF_040321335.1 Mesorhizobium sp. M0437 | reverse complement strand
ATGCAATCCCTGCGCAAGCTGCTTGCCAAGCTGAAGCTGCGGGTCAATCAGACCAAGAGCAAGGTGGAGCGCGCCACGGCATCGAAGTTCCTCGGCTTCCCGTTCTGGGTCGCCGGGGGACGGAACATCCGGCGACGGGTAGCGCCACAGGCCATCGGACGCATGAAGGAGAAGGTGCGCATGCTGACCCGGCGCAATGCCGGTCGCAGCCTCGCGCAAATATGCAAGCCGCTCAGGGTCTATCTCGTCGGCTGGAAGGCTTACTTCCGGCTTGCCGACCCCGAGCGTGTTCGCCGACCTCGACGGCGGGTTCGCCACCGCCTGCGGGCCATACAGCTCAAGCACTGGAAGCGGGGTTCGGTCATTTACCGCGAGCGGATTGCGCGCGGCATGCCGGACCACGCGGCCAAGCGTTGGAACGCGCATTGGCAACTTCCGATGTCAAAATATCGGCCGCCATCCCGTGGGGTTCCATAGTGTCCATCACTTTCTAATACATGGGGGGCGGCGTATCCTGCTGCACAGCGCGAGATTTTCGGCCAGCATTTCTTCAGTGCGTTGAAGCGCGAGCTCGGTCCGGTGAATGCGCTGCCTGGCACCGCTTCTTGCGCAAGGCGCTTGCGCGGCATGGCCGGCCGGATCGCATCGCCGTTTGACAGATGAAGCCGTTCGCCTGTTCCGGCGCTGTTTTGACAGGGCGCGCATTGGTCATTCGGCCCATCGCGCTTTTCTGCGGCCCGCCGTTTCGCGTTTGGCCGCCACCAGGGCGCGGTGTTCGCTGACGACGTACTCGACCGTGTCGCCGACGCTGTCGATGGCACGGTAAAGATACATCCAGCGACCGCGAACCTTGATGTAGGTCTCATCGACATGCCACTTGCCGGTGACGGTCCGCTTGCGCCGGTTGAAGCGCTCCAGCAGTTGCGGCGAGAAGCGGACGACCCAGCGATGCACTGTGGAATGATCGACACTCAAGCCGCGTTCGGCCATCATCTCTTCCAGATCGCGCAGGCTGAGAGTGTAGGCAAGATACCAGCGTACGCACAGCAGGATCACCGACTGGTCGAAATGACCGCCCTTGAACATGACAAGCTCCTCGGCAATTGAAGAGCCTTCATGCCTCATGCGGTCTTGACGGAGAGTTTGCGACGGAACCGATAATCATGCCAGGCCATTGGAACTTAAACGAGAATCAGCGCCAGCAACTTGCCGGCATCGCATTTGCCGAAGGTGCGTGTGAAACTCAAAGGAAGCACGGCCTTCACGATAATGCGATGGCATTTAATTTGAGAATCCTAACTTCCAGGTTCTCAAATTAAGTGCCAATCCTGACAGAAACGACTGCATTCTTACGGTTAACTGCCAAGCGACACGAGGTCCAGT
>NZ_JAMYRK010000202.1:0-1407 GCF_040321335.1 Mesorhizobium sp. M0437 | reverse complement strand
TTGACGGCGACCATCGGAGCACTGGGTCATGTTCAGACTGGGCGCTGACCTGAAAGTCTACCTGCACCGCGAGCCGATCGACTTTCGGGCCGGCATCAACAGCCTTGCGGTTCTGGTCCAAGAGACGATGGCGCTCGATCCGTTTGCTCCGGCGGTTTTTGCGTTCTGCAATCGCCGTCGCGACCGGATGAAGCTCCTGTTCTTCGATCGGTCGGGCTTTGTGCTGGTCCTGAAGCGGCTGACCGAGGACAAGTTCCGGTGGCCGCGCCGGGAGGCAGCGGTGGTCACGCTTACGACCGAGCAATTGCACTGGATCCTCGACGGCATCGACATCGATGCGATGGTCCGCCATCCGGTGCGGCAATATCAGGTTGCCGGTTGAGGGCTTTCGAATTGAGCGGTTGACGCGGCGGCATGCTTTCGATTCAAGAATCTGATGAATCGACCCGGCGAACCGACTGTTGAAGCGTTGATGGCGCGTATTGCTGCGCTGCAGGCGCAGAACCGTCAACTCACCGAACGCGTCGTCAAACTCGAGGAAGAGCTGGCGCTTGCACGACTGCATCGTTTTGCGCCGCGCAGTGAAAAGCACATTGACCGCCTCTTCAATGAAGCCGAACAGGCCGCGGATGAGGACGCCGCCGACAACGAAGATGGCGGCGTCGTTGTCCTGCCGGACACGGGCTTGCCGGCGAGCGAAGGGGCGACGGGAAAGAAGCGCGGCCGCAAGGCCTTGCCGGAAAACCTGCCGCGCGAGCGCGTCGAGTATGACCTTCCCGACGATCAGAAGGTTTGTCCTTGCTGCCGTCATCAGATGCATCGCATGGGCGAGGCCGTTACCGAGCAACTTCATATCGAGGTGAAGGCGAAGGTCCTGCAGAATGTGCGGTTCAAATATGCTTGCCGTCATTGCGACCGTACCGGCATCAACACGCCGGTCGTGACCGCGCCGATGCCCGCGCAACCCTTGCCGGGCAGCATCGCCACGGCCTCGACGCTGGCCTTCGCGCTCGTTCACAAGTACGTCGACGGCACACCGCTCTACCGCCTGGCGCAGGCCTTCGAGCGCGCGGGCGTTCCTGTCAGCCGTGGCGCTCTGGGTCACTGGGTGATCGGCTCGAGCGAAAAGCATCTCGCCCGCATCTATGACGTGCTGAAGCTGCGGCTCAGATCGCAGCCCCTCATCCATGGCGACGAGACCACGGTCCAGGTGCTGAAGGAAATGGACAGAGAGGCCACCAGCACCTCGTACATGTGGGCATACCGGAGCGGCCACGACAGTGACGAGCCGATCGTGCTGCTCGATTATCAGCCGGGTCGCGGCCAGATACACCCGCAGACCTTCTTGGGCGATTACCGCGGCATCGTGATGAGTGACGGTTATTCCGCCTGGCGCACGCTGGAAGG
>NZ_JAMYRK010000201.1:0-1416 GCF_040321335.1 Mesorhizobium sp. M0437 | reverse complement strand
CGAAAGAAACAGCCCGGGAACTGCTACGGTTGGTCGGCGGCTGATGGCCGCCATCGCCTTTGGCTTCAGCCTGATTGCTGTGAATGCCGCGGACGCGGCGGACACGTTCCGGCACCTCAAGGGCAAGGAGATCAAGGCCAAGTTCGCCGGCATGGATTTCACGGACGACGTTCATTGGGCGGATGCGTTCGGCCGCGACGGACGGATCGTGCGCTACGACATGGGCAAGAAGAACGCCGGCAAGTGGCGCGTCGAGAAGGGGCAGCTCTGCATTTCCGTTGAAGGCGAAGAGACCTGCTATCAGGTATGGATCTCAGATACCGCAGTACAGCTTCGTGACCCGGATGGGACGTTCTTCCTGGAGGGCGTGCTGCAGAAGCCCTCTGCACGCGACTAGCGTCTCGGATTGAAAGTCATTGGGCATATTGGGGCAGACCACAAGGAGAAATCCATGCGTGCAAAACTCATCACCGGCGCAATGCTGATAGCGATGTCGGCGCTTCTCCAACCGGCGTCAGCGGCACCCGATTGGCAAACTGTCGCGCAGACACTTGGCAAATCCGGATCGGAAATGCCTGGCGGCGTTTATAGAGTTGGCTTGCCACGAACCGACCTGAAGGTATCGCTCGACGGCATATCCCTGAAGCCAGGCTTTGCGCTCGGAGGCTGGATCGCCTTCGATCCCATGGGAAATCAGGCAATGGTCATGGGCGACATCGTTCTGACGCAGGACGAGGTGAACCCGGTCATGAAGAAGCTTGAAGAAGGCGGCATCGAGATCACCGCGGTGCACAACCACCTGCTGCGCGCGCAGCCGATGACGCTCTACATGCACCTCTTCGGCCAAGGTGATCCGGTAGCACTCGCCACAGCGCTTCATGCCGGCTTGGCTCTGACGAAGACGCCGATGGCTGCATCCGCCGGTTCGCAGGCGGCGGCCGCTTCGAAGATCGAGTTCGACACGGCGGGTGTCGACCAAGCTATTGGCTACAAAGGCAAGGCCAACGGCGCGGTCTACCAGTTCACTATACCGCGCGCAGAACCGGTCGAAGAAAATGGCATGGATGTGCCGGCCGCCCTGGGCTCCGCCATAGCGATCAACTTCCAGTCGACTGGCGGCGGCAAAACGGCGATCACAGGTGACTTTGTGCTGACTGCCAAGGAGGTCAATCCGGTTATCAGGGCGTTGCAAGGCAACGGCATCGAGATCACGGCATTGCATAGCCACATGCTCGATGAGCAGCCGCGGCTCTTCTTCATGCATTTCTGGGCGAACGACGATGTGCAGAAGCTGGCGAAAGGCCTGCGCGCAGCCCTCGACAAGGTCGCCGTCAAAAAGAGCTAGATTGGGCGTCCGCGCGCGCGTCCAACGGCGGAGTTCGGCCGGGCAATGCCCAATCGCACGCCGGGAGGGAA
>NZ_JAMYRK010000200.1:0-1450 GCF_040321335.1 Mesorhizobium sp. M0437 | reverse complement strand
GATCTGGAACGATCGTGTAGCCGGAATTCGTGAGTTCGACCACCATGCGGTCGTAAGCGCTCCGCGTGTCGCTCGCAGGTTTGGCCAAATACACCGCCCTGTCGCTGGTCGGGCGCGGCTTGAGCGAGATGGCCTCCGGTGGTGGAGTCATCTCATGCGAGGCGTATCTCACGGCCCGGCGCCTCAGCACTTTGGCAAGCTCATCCAGACGTTCGTAGTACTGGTTGTCACGGGAGACCCCATGAACAAAGAATTCCCGTTCCAGATCCACCTCGTCGGGGTCGTCGAGAGCATAGAACTGTATTCCGCTCTGGCCCTGTAACAGCGATGGCCGGCGATCATTTGCGACGTGGCGCTTGCCGACCACAATGATCCGCTCGCGAATGCCGGATTCGTCGGACCGCCAGCGGTCAGTGAAGATTTTTAGTTCTTGCTTGCAATAGTCGCTCGACATCCAGTTGGGCGACAGGACCGCCAGCATCAACGCCGATGCCTCGATTGCCTCGGCTATCTTTTTGTCGAACTGATCCGCCTGATCGACCTGACGGACGTCACGCCAAAGCTTTGGTTTGGGGTCGCCATAATCCCTGAACCTATAATGCAATTGATCGTAGAGGGCGGTGATGAAACCCTTCTTCGCCGGCTCATCGGGCGGCGACACATCGTCATTGCGCGCATAAGAGACAAAAATCTGAACTGGACTATCCGAAACCATCCGCCCGTTCCCCAACCCTTGGTCGTGCTGGCTAGTACATGAACTTACGCTTTGTGCTTTCGCATCGCAAGTAGATGCGGAAACCGGAGGTAAATAGGGCAGGTTTAATGGAGAAGCATGAAAGGCGTCTATGCCTGAAACTGTGGGATACCAAGAGGAATAAGCTCTCGGCATGTTTTCTGGACGGCGGGAAGTCGTTGAAGAAATTCTTTTGCAAAAACCGATACTAAATGGCTGGACGGTACGGCTGTTACGATCCAAGATTCATCGGTACGGACAGCTCTGAGGGTCTGAACCTCACCCGACATTCAGATTCACGGTGCGACGTTCAACTCACTCGACAAGGCTCTGCTTGAGGAGACAATCCTTCATGAGGGGGCTGCCATGCCTTGGGCTTGGAGCCACGAAGCCGTTTCCGAATATCACCTCGCCAAAATTGAACGACAGGCGTGGCTTCTGACGGTAGAACTCCGCGACGCGCAGTTGTCGCAGAGAACGTCGGCAACCGCTATGCGCGACGAACGTGGTCCGGCAATTAGTGGGCCGTTAGCGGAATGTCAGCTTCTGGTGTTCGAACCTAGTTATAGAGACACCTGGGCCAGCGCGAGCATCGGCGTGACATGACCCAAAGGCGACAAGTCGACCAAAAAGGTGGGAAGGGCAGCGAACCCCTCTATATCGATAGCCATGGATGCATCGAGCGACCACCCGCAAAACGACGAGCTTCTCTCGGAC
>NZ_JAMYRK010000199.1:0-1463 GCF_040321335.1 Mesorhizobium sp. M0437 | reverse complement strand
AAGATGGGGCTCAAGCCGAATATCCCATCTGATTCAATCTTCGTCGTAAGAGGAGATTGAGTCGATGATGGGCGAGCAAAGTGTGATGCAGGAGGAGCTGTTCTACGGCTTCAGCCTGGAGCGGCATGTGCCGGCGGATCACCTGCTCAGAGCGATCGACCACTTCGTCGACCTGTCCGCCATCCGCCAGCATCTGGCGCCCTTCTACAGCCCGATCGGCCGTCCCTCGATCGACCCTGAGCTGCTGATCCGCATGCTGATCGTCGGCTATTGCTTCGGCATCCGCTCGGAGCGCCGGCTGTGCGAGGAGGTACATCTGAACCTGGCCTATCGGTGGTTCTGCCGGCTTGGCCTCGAGGGTGATGTGCCTGACCACTCAACCTTCTCCAAGACCCGCCACGGCCGCTTCCGCGATGCCGACCTGCTGCGCGAACTGTTCGAGACCGTCGTCCGGCGCTGCATAGCTGAAGGGCTCGTCGGCGGCGAAGGCTTTGCGGTCGATGCCAGCATGATCGTCGCCGACGCCCATCGTCAGCGCGGGATCGAAACGGCCGAGGACCTCAATCCCAAAGCCAAGCGGGCCGTGGCTGAGTATCTCGCCACTCTGGATGACGCCGCCTTCGGGGCCGCCACGCCGGTGGAGCCCAAGTTCGTCTCCCCTGTTGATCCCGCCGCGCGCTGGACTGCCGCTTGGGGTGGCCCAGCCGTCTATGCCTATTGCACGAACTATTTGATCGACGTGGAGCACGCCATCATCGTGGACGTGGAGCCCTCGACCGCGGTGCGCCAAGCCGAGGTGACGGCCGCCAAGACTATGATCGAGCGGGCGCACGACGAGCTCGGCCTCTGGCCGGAGCGGCTGATTGCCGACACCGGCTACGGCTCGGCCGAAATGCTGAACTGGTTGGTGCATGAGCGTGGGATCGAGCCGCATATCCCGGTCTTCGACAAGTCTAGGCGCAAGGATGGCACCTTCTCGCGCGACGACTTCACCTACGACCATAAGGCCGATACATACATCTGTCCTGGCGGGAAGACGCTCAGGCAGCGCCAGAAGACCTATCGGATGCCACACCCTCTCGTCGACGAGAATGGCATGATGCGCTATCGCGCCAGCAAGCTGGATTGCGACGCCTGTGCCCTGAAGCCCAGCTGTTGCCCGAAGGAGCCGGCGCGCAAGGTGCTGCGCTCGATCTATGAGGGCGCGCGCGACATGGCCCGCGACATCGCAAAGACAGACGCCTACCAGACCTCACGCTATCAGCGGAAGAAGGTGGAGATGCTGTTCGCGCACCTCAAGCGCATCCTGAAGCTCGATCGATTGCGATTGCGCGGCCCCTGTGGTGCCCGCGATGAGTTCCACCTTGCAGCCATCGCCCAGAACCTCAGGAAATTGGCCAAGATTTGCACCCTCGGAACAAACGTCCGAGCCACTTAAGGCGAGGAGGTCGCGTCGACCTTAA
>NZ_JAMYRK010000198.1:0-1490 GCF_040321335.1 Mesorhizobium sp. M0437 | reverse complement strand
CACGACAGAGGCGATAAGCACCTCCACCGCTTTCAAACCGGCTTGCGATCTATCCGATGCAGGCGTCCATCCCAGTTGAAGCTCTGTTTCTCCCGTGATGCGGGCGAGATAGATCAGCCAAGCCGTTACCAGGTATTCCGTGCGATCATTTGGCGACAGCTTAGCCAACGCACTTGCAATGAACCACGAACTCGACTGCCGTTTGGGCGGCGCCCCAGCTACGCACGACGACAGGAAAGGAAACTGCAATATTCTAAGCTGCTCAAGCCGCTGTCGCCAAAAATCCTCTGAAGGCGCCAGCAATTCATGGGCGGCAGTTATGCTCTGCGCCTGTTCATCGCTCAAAATTGGCAGGCGATCACCTTCATTCAGATTGGAATGCCTGGCGAGGTCTCGCGCGTCCAGCGCCTGACCATCGGAGCTGCCAAAGCAAACCTCAACATCCTGCGTACCCGTCGCCACCCGCCAGTGGCTGGAGTGGATTTCAAGCAGGCAACCTGCCGGAATGCCCGAGCGTCGAGGCAACACCTCCAGGCGTCTGACTGTGACAACCTCATCGCCTACGAGCGCCTTGGGCAGACACAATGGATTGGGATGATACGGGCCAAAGTCTAGGGCACGCGTCATCGCTGACAGGTCTTGCGCGGATCGATCCCATCGCAGACAGCCTGCCGCATCTGGGCGTCGACGTCTTGGAAAATAGCTTCTGTTCACCAGCGCTTGCGGATAGGCGGTAAGCTCTCCCTTCGCCAAACCAGTTAGAAGCTCGCGGAATCCCTCGACAGCGGCCTCATAACATTTGAGGTTCAGGGTCAGTGCCGTATCGGTGGGCGCAATCAGCACTTGGCGATGGACCACGACGTCACCCGTATCAACACCATCATCGATACGATGCCACGTGATGGCATACTCGCTCTCCTGGGCCAGCAGCGCCCAGGACGTCGCGTGAGTTCCTGCATACCGTGGCAGTGGACCGTCGTGGAAATTGAAAGCACCTTGTCGCGCTCGCCCAAACACGCCCGGTGGCAATATAAGCGGATTGGCAACGGAGAAAATGCAATCCACCGGCTCGGCCTTCAAACGAGAGCAGAGCTCGTCAACACTCGCAATACAGGGGATATTGGCGCGAGCCGCCCACTCTGCGAATATAGCGTCGCCACACAGCGCCGCGCCAATGAGGTGGCCCATCTCCATTGCCAGCTGCGCGCACCTAACTGCGAGCGTACCATTGCCAACAAAGACGCTGGAGGAGATTGATCGCGCTGCAGGTTGTGGCCTATCCCGATCGCCTGGTTCGCAAGCGCTTGCGCGCTCCGGTGAAGAGTGAGGTGCCATCTTCATCCCTCGGCCAGTCCATCCACTAAGCTGGGCAGTTCCCTCCCCAACCGCCGCGCCACATAGCGGCCTAAACCTGTCACACTGGTTCGGATTTGCTCGGGAGTAACCGCGCTGAATGCTAATCGAATCCGGCAGTCTTGAGAGTTATCCAA
>NZ_JAMYRK010000197.1:0-1537 GCF_040321335.1 Mesorhizobium sp. M0437 | reverse complement strand
GGGGGCAGGGCGGTCGACCTGCCCTATCTGACCCAGGTCGCCAAGGCCGCCGACGCCATCGGCTATTACGGCGCGCTGCTGCCGACCGGCCGAAGTTGCGAGGACAGCTGGGTCGTGGCGTCGGCGCTGGCGCCGTTGACGCAGCGGCTCCGCTTCCTCGTTGCCGTCCGTCCCGGGCTGCAGTCGCCGACGCTCGCGGCGCGGATGACCTCGACGCTCGACCGCATTTCGGGCGGGCGCCTGCTCATCAACGTCGTCACCGGCGGCGACCCGGTCGAGAACAAGGGCGACGGCATCTTCCTCAGCCATGACGAGCGCTATGAGGTGACGCGGGAATTCCTCGATATCTACAAGGCCGTGCTCAGCGGCGAGACCATTGCCTTCGAAGGCAAGCACTTCCGCATCGAGGACGGAAGGCTGCTGTTCCCGCCTGTGCAGACGCCGCATCCGCCGCTCTATTTCGGTGGTTCGTCGGAGGCGGCGAATGCAGTCGCCGCCGAGCAGATCGACAAATATCTGACCTGGGGCGAACCACCGGTCGATGTCGCCGCAAAGGTCGACCATGTGCGCGGCCTTGCCGAGAAGGCGGGACGCGCGGTGAGCTTTGGCATCCGATTGCATGTCATCGTCCGTGAAACCAATGACGAAGCCTGGGCCGATGCCGATCGGCTGATCAGCCGTCTGGACGACAAGACGATCGCCGAGGCGCAGAAGGTGTTCGCGCGCATGGACTCGGTTGGCCAGTCGCGTATGAGCCGGTTGCATGGCGGCCGCCGCGACAAGCTGGAAATCAGCCCGAACCTGTGGGCTGGCGTCGGCCTGGTGCGCGGCGGTGCGGGCACCGCACTGGTCGGCGATGCGGCTACGGTGGCGGCACGGATCGATGAATACCGGCGCATAGGCATCGATACATTCATCCTGTCCGGTTACCCGCATCTGGAGGAAGCCTATCGCTTCGGCGAACTTGTGTTGCCGCAGTTGCCACTCGATCACGAGATCTCAACGCGGCCGACGGCCGTCAACATGGGCCCCTTCGGCGAAACCGTGGCCGGCGACCATCGCCCGTCGGCGCTGCGCGCGAGCCAGTCTTGAGCGCCAGCGCACCGATCATAGCGATTGTCGGCGGCGGCTTTTCAGGTGCGGCGACTGCGTTTCATCTGGCGCGACTGCTCCCGGCCGGTGCATCCGATATCGTGGTCGTCGAGCCCCGCGAGGGGCTCGGCTATGGTCTGGCTTATTCCACGGCCGATCCGGCACATCGCATCAATGTGCCGGCGTCGAGAATGACGCTGATCTCCGGGCAGGACAGCCACTTTGCCGACTGGCTGGAGCAGACCAGAGCCATTGTAGACGATGCCGAGGCTATTGCCGCCTACGGAGCACTCTACCCGCAGCGTCGCGTTTTCGGGCGCTATGTGGGATCTCATCTCCGGCCCTTCCTTCTCAGCAAAACGATCCGCCATGTCAGGTCCGCCGTCGCATCGGTCGAGCGCACCGGCGAGGGCTACCGTCTGATCCTCGCTGATGGCGGGACGCT
>NZ_JAMYRK010000196.1:0-1539 GCF_040321335.1 Mesorhizobium sp. M0437 | reverse complement strand
GGCATGCTCGCAAAGCCGCGCCGCGATCTCGCCCGGCTCGATGCGGAAGCCGCGGATCTTCACCTGGTCATCGTTGCGGCCCAGGAACTCCAGATAGCCATCCGGCAGATAACGCCCCAGGTCACCGGTCTTATACAGCCGATCGCCTTCCACAAAGGGACTGGCGATGAACCGCTCCGCCGTCAGATCAGGCCGGTTCAGGTAGCCCCGCGCAACGCCCGCCCCGCCGATATAGAGCTCCCCCACCGCCCCGAACGGGACGGGCGCACCATGACCGTCCAGCAGGTACACCCGCGTGTTCGCAATCGGACGCCCGATCGGGACAACTGACCCATCAAAGTCATCGGGACAACTCCAAACCGTCGCGCAGACTGTTGCTTCGGTCGGGCCATAGGCGTTGACGATAGATGCCGAGGCCAGACTTCGGACGAGTTCAGCTTTCGGCAGTTCGCCAGCAAGAATGAGAACTTGCGATGCCAAACATCCCGGATCCCTGCTTGCCTGAAGCAAGGCTGGAGGTAATGTCGCATGGGTTATGGCTTCGCTTCGCAGGTAATCCGATAGCTTGTTACTCGCCTGGCGGAGCTCGTCCGCAGGCAAGTGTAATGCGGCGCCTGAGCCAAACGCCATGACAAGCTCCCAAGCACTTGCATCAGAGCCGAAGGAGGCGAACTGCACAACACGGCTATTCGAACAGGCGCCAAAAAGCCCGATCTGAGCCAACCCGAGATTGACCAGACTTCCATGCTCGACCATGACGCCCTTTGGGGTTCCGGTGGAGCCTGAGGTGTAGATGACATAGGCGAGATGGCGCGCGGTCAGGCCAATGGCGCGCGGCTCGGGATCGCAGGCGGGCAATTCGGCCCAGGCTGGTGTCGCCGTCTCC
Source organism: Mesorhizobium sp. M0437 (assembly GCF_040321335.1). Taxonomy (NCBI): domain Bacteria; kingdom Pseudomonadati; phylum Pseudomonadota; class Alphaproteobacteria; order Hyphomicrobiales; family Phyllobacteriaceae; genus Mesorhizobium; species Mesorhizobium sp. M0437. The sequence goes on along the minus strand of NZ_JAMYRK010000196.1, from coordinate 653 downwards.
AGATCGACCACGCTCACATCGGCCAGCGCCTCGGCGCCGAGCGCAGCGCGGCCGGCCGCGTCGCAAAGCAGCAGCTTGGGTGCGGCATCATCGAGAACCTGCCGCAACCGCGCGCAGGGATAGGCCGGATCGAGCGGCAGATAGGCGCCGCCGGCCTTGAGGATCGCCAGCACACCAAGCACCATCGCCGGGCTGCGCTCCAAGCAGATCGCCACCGGCTGATCCGGCTTTACACCCAAGGCGATCAGATGGTGGGCCAGCCGGTTGGCCTGGGCATTGAGCTCGCCATAGCTCAGGCGCTCGTCCTCATAGACTACCGCCACCGCATCAGGGGCCTGGCGCACCTGCGCCTCGAACAGCTCGTGGATGCACATGTCCGACGGATAGGCCGCCGCCGTCCGGTTCAACTCCTCCAACAGGTAGGTGCGCTCGTCAGCCGGCAGGATGTCCAGATCGCGCACTGGCCGGCCTGCATCGGCCAGCACACTATGCAACAATGTTTGTAAGTGCTGCGTCATGCGGTCGATCTGCTCCGGTGCCAATCGACTTGCATCAAAATGCCATCGAAAGCTCCCATCCAGAGCGCAAAGCTCGAATGTCAGCAAATCACCGGATAGGGTTGTCTCAGAACTCGCGTTCGAAGCTAGATCGCC
>NZ_JAMYRK010000195.1:0-1569 GCF_040321335.1 Mesorhizobium sp. M0437 | reverse complement strand
GTCATGCACCAGGGTAAAGTCGTTGAGCAGGGATTAAAGAGCGAAATTCTCCCGCCGCCGCATGCCCCCTATACCGAACGGCTTTTATCCTCCGTGCCGGAAATGGATCCGGATTGGCTGACAAGGCTGCTGGCCAGCCGGAAGATCTGACGGAGCGCAGCAGGTGTTTTCGATAAGACGAGAATCGCGTACACTTGTCGCCTGATCTTTGTCTCCCGCTAAACAATAGTCCTTACTCGTTGCACGCTTCGCATGAAGCGACGCTAATCCGAGCCCTGGAGCCCGCCAATTCACCGCGCGTGGCGCTTTAAATATGCTGACGACAAGAAGGTCTGCCACCTTCCGTATTGAGCTCCGGATGGATCGCAGCTTCGGTCAACAAAGAGAAGTGACTCGAACGTCCGCGGTGGGGCGCATTGCCGCCCGGCCGCTGTAGGGCCGAGAGCAGACCGGCACCTTCGGAGCCCTGCAGGAAGATAGGGACGTTCCAGTCCGAGCTGACGTGGCAGGCTAACCTAAAACGGACTGATCGATCTGACAGGTGGGACCCTTGGGCAGCCCTTATGTCCGCTGTCGTGAGGCGGACTGGCAGGGTTGGTTAGCGAAAAGCTCAGGTCGACCAGATGTTTGATCCCAGATTTTGATGGGGCATCCTTGTCCTCCGAATCAAGTGATGCGCTATGGGCCAGGTTCTGCATGGGCACGCCACGACGACAGAGGCGGTCCTCGAGCGATACAGAACAGTCAAGAGAGCCTGAGAGCGCTGGCGAAGCGCTACGGGATCAACCAGAAGACTGTTGCCAAATGGCGGGAACGGACCTCGGTGGCCGATTTGCCGATCGGTCCGAGATAGCCTAGATCGACAGTGCTCTTGTCCGAGGAGGAGGCCGTCATCGTCCCTTCCGGCGCTACACTCTGCTGCCGCTCGACGATTGCCTCTACGCGTTGCAGCCGACGATCCCGCCTCTGACGCGCTCTTCATTGCACCGCTGTCTGCAGCGCCACGGCAGCGGCCGATTGCCGGATGTCGAGGGCGACAAGCCGGCGAAAAAGAAGTTCAAGGCCTATCCGATCGGCTTCTTCCACGTTGATATCGCGGAGGTTCGAACCGAACAGGGCAAGCTACACATGTTCGTCGCCATCGACCGAACCGCGGGTTCGCCTGTCGAGCTGCACGAGAAGGCTCCGACAGCCATTTCCAAAGAGTTTCTGCTACGCCTGATCGCGACCGTCCCCTACAGGATCCACACCGTTCTCAGCCAGCCATTTCGCGGCGGAGGTCCGCCCAAAGATGGCGGCGTTGAAGTTCGCTCAATGCACCGACAGTGGCGGCAAACCGGAGCGGTCGTGACGAGACATGAGATGCTCGATGACGTCTCGCTGTACTGGCTCACCAGAATCCGGGGCTTCCGCCGCACAGATCTATTGGGAAGATCATTCCAACAATTTCAACGCCGTGACATTGTGAAGATGCCCGTGGCGGTGACCGTCTTCCCCGGGGAGATCTATCGCGCGAGCGAAGCTGGTTAGAGCGCTGCTACAACAACCTGGTCTACTTAAGCAACTCCG
>NZ_JAMYRK010000194.1:0-1570 GCF_040321335.1 Mesorhizobium sp. M0437 | reverse complement strand
CGCCACGACAACTTCTTCGAGCTCGGCGGCCACTCGCTGTTGGCCGTGCAGCTGATGAGCCGGCTGTCGCAGGTTGTTGGCGTCGAGCTGCCGCTGACGAGGCTGTTCGCCAAACCGGTGCTGGCTGATCTGGCGGAAAGCATCGTCGAAGATTTGAGCCGCGCCGGTCCGCAAGACCTGCCGGCGATTGCGGCCGTGTCGCGCAATGAGCCGCTTGTGCTGTCGTTTGCGCAGCAGCGGCTATGGTTTTTGGCGCAGCTCGACGAGGGCAGCACCAACTATCATATTCCGCTGGCCTTGCGGCTGCGGGGGGTGCTCGACCGCGTCGCCTGGCAGCGCAGCCTTGACCGTCTGTTTGCACGTCATGAGGCGCTGCGCAGTGTCTTTGTCGCGCCGGAGGGCAAGCCCTGGGTTGAGGTCCTGCCGCCGGATGCGGGGCTGCCGGTGCTCGAGCACGATCTGCGGGACAGGCCGGATGCTGAGGCTGTGCTTTCGGATCTGTGCCATGAAGAGGCGCGCACGCCGTTCGATCTGTCGCGCGGGCCGCTGATCCGCGCTCGTCTGATCCGGCTGGCGGATGAGGAGCACGTCTTCCAGCTGACCCAGCATCACATCGTCTCCGACGGCTGGTCGATGGGCGTCTTGATGCGTGAACTGAGTCAGCTTTACCGGGCGTTCGAGGCTGGACAGGACGATCCTTTGCCGCCGCTTGCGATCCAATATCCGGATTATGCCGCCTGGCAACGGCAGTGGCTGTCGGGGGAACGGCTGCAGAGCCAGGCGCAGTATTGGCGCAACGCCCTGTCAGGCGCACCGGCCGGGCTTGCGCTGCCGACGGACCGCGTGCGGCCGGCCCAGCAGTCGTTTGCCGGGGCGACGGTTCCGATCGTTATCGATGCGGATCTGACGCGGCGGCTGAAGCGGCTGAGCCGGCAGCATGGCACGACGTTGTTCATGACGGTGCTGGCGGCCTGGGCGGCGGTGCTGTCGCGCCTGTCGGGGCAGGACGACGTCGTGATCGGCGTGCCGAGCGCCAATCGCGGCCGGCGCGAGATCGAAGAGCTGATCGGCTTCTTCGTCAACACGCTGGCGCTGCGGGTCGACCTGTCGGGCGCGCCGAGCCTGGCGCAGCTTCTGGAGCGGACGCGGCGCACGGCGCTGGCCGCGCAGGAGCATCAGAACCTGCCGTTCGAGCAGGTCGTCGAGATCGCGCAGCCGCCCCGGCATCTTGATCACACGCCGTTGTTCCAGGTGATGCTGGCCTGGGAGAACAATGCGGTCGAGTCATTGGACCTGCCGGGGCTGAGTGTGGAGGCTGCCGGGGAGGGGTATGATCAGGTCAAGTTCGATCTGGAGCTGAGCCTGGGCGAGCGTGGCGATCAGATCGCCGGATCGCTGCACTATGCCACGGCGCTGTTCGACGAAGCGACGATCGAGCGGCAGCGTGGTTATCTGCTGGCGCTGCTGCGGGCGATGGTTGCCGATGCCGGGCAGCCGGTCGGCCGCATCGAGCTGCTGTCGCCCGAGGAGCGGACCTACCTTTTGGAGGAGCTGAACCGGACGGACGCGG
>NZ_JAMYRK010000193.1:0-1583 GCF_040321335.1 Mesorhizobium sp. M0437 | reverse complement strand
CAGTCCTTTCATCGCTGACATTCATGGCGGAACTCTCCAGGGCATCGATCAGGAAATGGACGCGAGGGGCTAAAAGTTCCCGCTGCGTTTGTACGCCGATCTAATGCGCTAAGCTCCACGGACTGCGCAGGTGGGAAGCACCCCCTTCGCGCGGGTTTCCAGGCCAGCTGTTTCAATCGCCAGTTCGAAGCGTTAGCCGCATTCGCGGACAATTGCCGTGGTCCGCCAACAGCGAGAACGCTGGCCACATCTGACAAGGCGCAACCAGTACGTGACCGTGTAGTGTCTGGACGATCTTGAAGGCATCCCCATGCAGTGTTCTATGAGTAGACACCTCGAAGTTCCAGGATACGATGCTGTGCGACTTAAATGGCCGCGCCCGATTGTCGCCGTTTGGGGCGCGCCTGACCGCCCGGCCTTCAGGACCACGTTGCCTCGGCCGATACCCACTGATGGAATGCGGCGATACGAGGGTCGGTCCAGCAATCTCTTCTGCAACACAAGTAATAGGCCTCCGTGTCGTCAGAGATCTGCATATCCTTGAACGGCAGGACCAGTTCTCCCTTGGTGATCTCTTCGTGGAGCACAGAGAGGTCTCCGATCGCGCCGCCCTGGCCCATGGCCGCGGCACGATAGGCCATATCGGCACTGGGAAAGACCTCACCCGAGTTCACGTCAAGAAGGTTCGGCACAAATCGCCCAGCCCAAACTTTCCAATCGTGCCGATCAGACGTTTCATGCAGCAGGTTATGGTGAACCAGGTCGGCAGGAGAGGTTAGTGGCACCCCTCTCTCCAGCAGCTTTGGAGAGCAAACTGGGGTGCCGAACGATTGCAACACTAGCACCGCGTCGATATCTTTCGGCCCATTTGGATTACCGCAGTCAAAGGCGAGATCGAACTCACCTCCGAAGAAAATTTCCCAATCATAAGGAGCGGTCGTTAGCAATGGCGTGCAATCGGTGTCCGGGTAACATCACGTCGAACTCGACATCAAAGACCAGTTGGAGGTCGCATATCAGCCGATCGAGCGTGTGTATTTTCCAGAGATGGGCATTGCATCGGTGGTCGCCACCATGACCGGTGGGCGGCAAAGCGAAGTCGGCATCGTCGGCCACGATGGCGTGACAGGGGTTGGCGTTATCCTCGGCCAAGACAGGTCTCCCAATGAAACCTATATCCAGGTCGCCGGCAATGGCTGGATTCTGCCCGTTGAAGACCTTCGCGCTGCGATTGCAGCAAGCCAGTCCCTTCGCGAGTCGCTGCTTCGCTATGCCCACGCGTTCCTCGTGCAGTCGTCCCGGACCGCGCTGGTCAACGGCCATTCCAAAATCGAAGAGCGGTTGGCCCGCTGGCTGCTGATGGTCCAAGACCGCGCCGAAGGAAACAAGATCTACCTGACGCATAAATTTCTGCCGACCATGCTTGGTGCCCGGCGCCCCGGCGTTACCACCGCCCTCCAAATGCTTGAATATCGGGGGCTGGTTCACGCCAAACGCGGCGAGATCGCAATCGTCGATCGCGTTGGAATGATAAAACTCACACACGGTGCTTACGGCGAGGAGGAGCAAAGTCACTTCGGCCT
>NZ_JAMYRK010000192.1:0-1612 GCF_040321335.1 Mesorhizobium sp. M0437 | reverse complement strand
CTTGGCCTATGTCCCAGTCCACTGTGGAAACTTGTTAAAATCCCTTACGGCAAAGGTTTTCGAGGTCCGCTTTTGCCATTCCCTCGAAGCCCAGCGCGGGAAGAATATCATTATCTCCCTTAAGATCGCGACCGTAAGCCGCCGAGAATATGGCAATTCCAGATTCATGGAGAATCGCTGAATTTCCGCTGATCTTCCCCAACAAAACGGTCGGCAGCAGCCCGAACGGAACGTCCTCGAGAATATAGCGGCTTTCGATGGTTGACGGGCCGAAGCCGCCGCGGCCTTGGCGATCCATCTCCTGGTTCATTTCCGAAACGGTGGCCATGGGGACGTGAAACGACAATGAAAAATGCTCTTCAACTGTGCGCACGGCAATTCCAAAACGGGCGGCGATCGCCAATCGTTCCGCGTCCAGAGCCTCGATAAAGCGGCCGACAGCCGGGGTGACGTTTCCGGCCTGGCTCCACTGTTCTCCCTTCTCCATGCGTGTGAGATTAAGAAGAGCGATCCCGAGATGGTTCTGCGGATTGAGGTTGCTGAGCGCGATAGCAAGCATGCCGTCGCGCTTGACGAAACGATCGCCGAACAAGCTCGTGCAAAGCTCGAACCCTTGGTCCTGCGCACTGAAAGGCAGCGTCGCGACATCCAGTTTCTGGCGAACGGTTGCAACATCGATTTCGGCTGGCCCGCGCTGTTGCCCGGTCACGAGCGTGGTACCCCAGACGACGATCGGCAGGCTAACCTTCCGGTCCGCAAGCCGCTTGGAGAGATACAGTGCCCCAAAGGAACTGTGCGAGCTGATGATAACCGGCGTTCCGTCCCTTAGATAAGGAGTGGCAGCGTCCATCACCATCTTGTGCCCGTAAGCCGGCAACGCGATTATGACGACGGCGGCATCGGCAATGGCGGCTTCGCAATCCTTGGCGATGCGCACCTTAGTCGTTGCCTTGATAGCTCCGGTAGCCTTCAGCAATCCACCGGCGGCCAGCGCCTTGGTGCGTTCTCCGGAAGGCGACCAAAGCATAGGGTCATGTCCCGCTTCGGCCAGATAGGCGGCAAGGCCGTAAGCAATCGCTCCGGCGCCAAGAATGCTTACGCGCATAAGTTCCCTCCTGTTGCGGGCATTGCAGCCTCCATTTCTCACTAGGAGGTTCCACAAATCGGAGCCGCATCTGCCATCGTCGGCTTCTGGCGATGGGATTCCGGCCTGAGCCCGCGATTGCAACATGTCTCAGCGAATATTCGTTTCCGCTTGACATATATCAAAAATGAATGAGACGATGTCAATCATACGGATTGCGCATGTAGAGAGAACATGGAAACCCGCGACCTTCAGAACTTCCTTGCGGTTGCTGCCAGCGGCAGCATTACCAAGGCGGCTGACATGCTCGGTCGTTCCCAACCTGCAGTGACACGCACCATCCAGGATCTCGAGGCAGAGCTCGGCTTCGAATTGCTGGATCGGGTCGGTCGACGCGTGCAGTTGTCCGAAGAGGGTGTGGCTTTCGAGGAGGAAGCGCGGCGCTTGCTGATGTCCTTCACTGAACTCGCGGCTCGGGCCAAAATGATTGCCGCCGGCCGAGGGCGGATCCTGCAGATTGTCACTACG
>NZ_JAMYRK010000191.1:0-1646 GCF_040321335.1 Mesorhizobium sp. M0437 | reverse complement strand
CTTGCAGATAGCGCGATCCCGTCTGCCATGCCGCCGCCGGCCGAAAGCACGGGGATCTTTGCGTCCGCCGCCGCCTGGAGCCCGGCCGCCAGGCCCGTCGAATCGAAGACCGTGACGATGATGGCGTCCACCTTCTTGGTTGCCAGCTGCTTGATGCTGGTGATCGCTTGCGAAGGATCGCCGTTGGCATTGAGCGTTTCCACCGACCAGCCCTTAGACTTGGCTTCCTGGCTCATCGTGTCGACCATCTGGTTTGTGTCGACGTCGGATGTCGAGAAGGTGACGATGCCGATCGTGAGCTTGTCATTCGTGGCGAGGGCGGTCGACGTGAAGGATGCTGCGACGAGCGCTGCGGTCGAGAGTTTCTGAAAGCGGTTCACTGTGCGTATCCCCTGTTGACCGAGTGTTCCGGCTCACCTCCAGACCGCGCAGCAGCCCAGCTTGGGCGCCATCTACAGGTCGTCACAGTCAGTCTGTTTGTTCGTGCGAGCCACGTACTAACTATAGGCACAAGCTCTTATGCCGCGCAACGGCTAATTTCAACCGGCTTTGGTCACTCGAGGTTCATTCGCTGTGGGGCTCTTGGGGCAAGCGCGCAGCTAGGCCGCCTTCTTGATCTCCGCGACCTGAACGCCCAGTCGGAACGCCTGACCGTCTGCGAACGAACGCGCGTAGCTCTCAGATGTAAAAGGGACCGTGGTGGTGGTGCCGTTGACCGTCACGCGAACCGACCACTCTTTGTCCCTAATGATTTCAACGGCATGTTGCTCATGCGCAGCCATGCATTCCTCCCAGAATCTTCCGTTGAGGATGGGAGGATAGCGTCGTAAAACTGGTTTGCATGCAAATAATCCGACACCGCGACGTCGAAATGTCGAAACACGCACAGCTAGGCTTAAGTCGATGGCCTCGCCTTGAGCTGTTCGAGGTGTTCCTTGGCGAGGTTGAAAAGTGCGGTGGCAGTCTCTTCAGCCTCCGCCCGGAAGCGGACATCGCGGGTGACAATGCTGGAGGTCATGTTCGCGCCAACTGCGGATGCTTGAAGCGACCGCTCCGTCGGCTCAAAGAACGTTCCGCTCCGCCGGGTTTCGCTCTATCAACTCCGCCACAAGGCGTTGAAGCCGCCAGAGGCTGCTGTCATGTATGCCTTTGGCTTCGAGGTGAGAAACCGTGTTGAACAGGTATTCGGCCCCGCTTCCCCAATGACCGCAGGCCAGGGCCAGGACATCGGCAACGGCTTCAAGCGACTGACGACCGGCATAGAGAGGTGACGCGCGGTTCATCACAAAGGCCAAGGCCGAGATAGGCCCGGAAGCAGTCGCCACCGTGATCCACCGGGGCATGCTGTTGGCCGGCTTATAGGTGAATTCGCGTCGAAAGAGTTTGCCGAATTGGCGTTCGAGGTTGTCCTTTGGCAGGTCGTACAGGACGCCGCTGCATTGCCCCCCACGATCGAGGGCCATCATAAGGCCTGGCTGCTCCGGCGTGCCCCGAAAACGGGTCATGCGAAAGCAGAAAGCGCGATGCCACCCACGAGCGAGGCCTACCTGCTCACCGATATGCTCGATCTCCGGCTTCCAGATCAAGGAGCCGTAGTTGAACAGGCGGGTCGGTGCTTTCGGGGCCGGATGAGTTCGGATCATTTG
>NZ_JAMYRK010000190.1:0-1653 GCF_040321335.1 Mesorhizobium sp. M0437 | reverse complement strand
GCGCCTTCCGGGTTTGTTCCGCTTGTCAGAGTTTGTCGGCGACGATGGAGAGCGCGACCCGACGGGGTAACTCTACCGGGTCGAGAGACAGAGTCTGCCCAACTTGACCATATTTCAGAACGACGGCGGCTCGGTTAGCCTCAGCCACCTTGGACTGCCGCCGGCTCGCGCACGAATTTCAATTTCGGCGGGACGGCGAACACCCTGAACCGCTCAGCCAGGCTATCAAGAGCTTGACGCATGCCCACTCCCGCAGCAGCCGCACCGTGTCCACTGATGACCATGTGCGGGTTCAGGGCTGCCAGGTGCTTCACGGATCTTTCCGCCGCATCCCAGTCCGGCGTGAAGTAGCGCGGCGGACCGTGCATCTCTAGATCCTGAACTGCGACCTCATAGACTGACTCCTGACCGGTGGTGATGAAAGCGTCCCCTACGATCAGCGAGCGGTCCTCCTCGCGCCAGAGCGAGATATGCCCAGGAGCGTGCCCGGGTGTGTGTAGCCATCGCCATCCGGGCATTCCGGGGATCGATCCGTCGACAGGTAGGAGTTCCAAACGGTTGCCAAGATCAATTGGCCCCCGTGGAAAAAGCGGCGAAAGCAGCGCCATCAGTCCACCCCCGACCCAGGGATCCGGTGGCGGATAGGACGCGGTTCCGTCCAGATAGGGGCGCTCGAGTGGATGCGCGAAGACAGGCACGTCCCACTTGTTCGCGAGGTCTAGGACGGTTCCCACATGGTCGAAATGGCCGTGGGTCAGGATGATCGCGGCCGGCCGTGCGTTCGTGCCAAACCGCTTTTCCGCGACCGCAAGAATGCTGCTGCGGGACGTCGGCAACCCGGTATCGATCAGCATCCAGTTCCGATCTCCGCTGCCCGGTGCGCCGAAGAGCACGACATTGACGATTGCTAGCCGCAAATAGCCCAAGTCCGGTGCGATGCTCCAAGCGCCGTCGCCACGATCCTCGCGCCTGGCGTAGTCGGTCTCGGAAAGTCGAATCTGAACGGTCATATGATCCCGTGCCTCTATTGTTGCTGAGCAGCCGCTCGAGTCGATCGGCGGCGGTGGTATATCGCCCCGAACTTGGCACGGCCCTCCTTGTTCCTCATTCGCCACCCAGCTCCGGACGGTCCACCACAGGAACAAAGGCTCGACCAATCGGTTCAGCATTACCCGGTCACGCAAGGACGAGCTGACAGAGCAACGAAGCTGGCGCGCGCCCGATTGGATGCGGTATTTCGCCAACGCACGCGGCGGGCCTGCTGGCGCCACTGCTGGTACGGCTGCGCGACGATCACGATTCAACTCCGCCACAGGAATCCCCACGCAGGGTTGGGTTCCGAACCATTGCGGCGGAGCGCACGCGGCTCGGTCTCGCCGCTGCATTGCCTTCAAGCGCACGGTTCCTCAACTGATGCTCGGCTGGCGGCAACTTGCTCGCCAGCCGAGCCGATGTGCCATCAACAACCCTGGTCGGTCTTTTTCACCTGACCCGGCGCGGCGGTATTGGCTGTCGTGTCCTGCTGACCAGGCGCCGCCTGCTGAGCGCTGCCAGTCTGCTGGCCGGGCGCGCAGTCTCTGGCCGAGTTCGCATTTGTGGTGCCGCTGGTCGTGGTCGGGTCCGTTCCTAGATCGCGGGTCATGTTGGTGGCGG
>NZ_JAMYRK010000189.1:0-1704 GCF_040321335.1 Mesorhizobium sp. M0437 | reverse complement strand
ATCGGTCGTATTGGCAGTCTACTCAGGTTCGTCCAAGGGTTTGCAGGAGCGCTGGCAGGACCGGTAGTCCCAGCAGACGACGAGAACCGGCTCTAAAGGATCGACCGCGTTCACATGAACTCGGTCGAGGCGCTGGCGCCCCTTGTCGTGGCCTCGGCGCTAGCCATGATGGTTGGCGTTGAACCGGCCCCTTTGGCGATATTGGTCTGGACCCACGTCGCGATACGCCTCCTCCACCTGGGAGTCTACCTGCGCGGCGGAAACGCCGCCAAGGGAGGTAGTGTCAGAACGATCTTGTACGTCTCTGGCGCGCTGGTCACGTTTGTCCTTATTCTTGTGACTGGATGGGCAGCACTCAAGTGACGTTGGCGCCACTCCTTGGAGGCCACAGGGAAAGAAGTCGTTCCACTCCAAGCAGCATCCCCACCCCGATAAGAGCTCCTGAGCATGCAGGGGACGTTCGGCCTCTAGCAGGCTGTTGAAGAAGCATCCCGTTTGGCCTTGAGGATAGCCTCATGCAATCCTTCTTCCGTCTGACCTGATCAACCCCAGCCGCCTCCCCCGCTTCCACCGCCGCCGCCACCAGAAGGAATGACAGGCGCAGGAACAGGCTCGTCCTCAACCGGTATAATCACTTTCTTCGCGCTTTTTTGTTTGCGAACGGGCTTGACGACCTTCGGCGGAGGCACCCGGCGGACAATCTTCGGCTGGGGCGTTTCGAAACGTCCATACCCTGGTCGACCATCCTCGTTGAGGGATGCTGCAAAATCTGCTCCGCCGGCAAAGCGTGCGGGGATAGCTGCATATCGAGGCAGAGAAAGTACCACAAAGCACCGGGCTGTGCGTGCGACGGATAGGGCGCCGACCCGGCAATCAGCCAATGACACCGAGGAATGGGTCAGCTACGCTGACGCGGCGGCGGACTTGATTCCGCCTGGCCGGCACCTATCCCATGCCCTCCCCCGCTCCCGATGGGTGCCGGCCATCTTCAGCGCGACGCGAGCGCTTCAGTTCCCCCGGAGCTTAATCGGATCCCAGCCTCACCGGCCGCCGCTCGTGCAGGCATGCGCCCCGACCGTGCTGAACAGTGCGTCTTTGCGTACCGCCGGATGGAGCGGCAGGTACTTAGCTCCGCCACGGGGCTATGATCCGAGGCGGGTAGGCCGCCGAGCAATGTCCCTTCATCGGTGGTCCGCCGGGTGCCCACTGTATGCCTCGATCGATATGATGCCTTTAACAAAGCGGAAAGAACTGTGACCTTATCCAGAGCAGACAGGACGTAGATGAGGTCGCAAGCCGACCCGCAAATGACAATCAAACTCCTGACCCAACAAATTTCTCGGCGACGAGGAGGTCTCTGCACTCGTCAGGCGAACCGAGCGCCTTGCCATTACCGTGACCATACTAATGGCGATCTTCCTGATCTTCGCACCGGTGGTCTTCATTGCTCTGATGTAGCCTCCTCTCAGTTGCTCGGTGCGGATCTTGCTCTGGGCATTGGGTGGGCCGGCATGTTCCTGGACCTACTTCCGAAGGTGCTCGCGCATCTCTCGATTGCTGCTGACGAAAGCGCTGCCGACGTATTGCGCGTGCCGATCTCAGGCGAGTGCCGGCATTCCCGGCTCGCACTCGGCGCCCGGCATTTCGAACTCACTTTCGGGGCCTGCAAATCTTCCGCGCTCCCGGCGGGGGCATGGCCAAGTG
>NZ_JAMYRK010000188.1:0-1727 GCF_040321335.1 Mesorhizobium sp. M0437 | reverse complement strand
GGCTGTTGAAGAAGCAGGGGCTCGCGCCGAAGCGCATGATCACCGACTAGCTGCGCTCGTATGGAGCGGCAAAGCGACAGGTGATGCCGGACGTCAAGCACCGGTCGCACAAGGGTTTGAACAACGGAGCGGAGAATTCCCATGTGCCGCCGCGAAAACGGGAGCGGATGATGCAGGGGTCCGATCGCCGGGAGGCCTGCAACGCTTCGTCTCGACCTTGTCAGCCCTCCGCAACTTCTTCGTCCCGCCCCGCCCCAAACGTTCTGCTCTCGCCATACATGTTCATCGCCTCAGCGCGATGGTGCTGGTGCTATCACGACGCGTTTGTACCGCTCGACCTACGCCACAGGTGCCGACGCTGTGACGAGCTTCGTCGGTCGCGTGTCGAGTGACGGCACCGGGGACAATTATCGTCGACCGCAGTCCATTGCCCAGACCAAGGCGCTTCTCGGCGTCGGCACGATGGCAAATCGCAGCGTCACGATCTCGGCCGCTGCCCCTTCTGGCGGCGTGGACGGTGATTTCTGGGTGCAGCCGTAATGGCCCTTTACGTCAAAGCCTCCGGGGTCTGGGGGGCGGCCAGCGCCGTCTGGGTGAAAATCTCAAGCCTCTGGACCAAGGCTCGACAGGTCTATGTGCGCAGCTCGGGCGTCTGGGAGAAAATGTTCCCGATAGATCTGGTCTTCAATGGCACTCACGAAGACTCGACTGCCACGACCGTTTACACCCACACCAGCATTCCGCTTCTTGTCGCGCCACACGCTAATCGTCGTGTCATCGTGACAACTGAGACCACTGACACCGAAAGTGCAGTGACCGTCAACAGTATGACGATTGGGGGTGTGGCTGCCACCCTTCTCGCTCAGGTGGAAAGCATCTTCAATTCTGGTGTGGTCTATCTGTCAGTGTGGTCAGCCCTCGTGCCAACCGGTACGACGGCAACGATCGTGACCACGTATAGTGAGAGCGTGTTCCGTGACTACATGTCGGTCTATACGACCACCAATTGGGATGGTGTGGTGGGCACTGTTGCCTCTGACAACAATTCAACGGGTGGCCTGACAACGACCGTCAGCATTGGTGCCCTGGGCGCAGCGATCGCAATTGCGGGCAACGCCACCAATGGGGGCATCGGCACTGCGACATGGACCGGGCTGACCCAACAGTTCTCAAACACACCAGTCACGAATAGAAACCACAGCGGAGCAATGGCCATAGCTACCGCCGCCCAAGCTGGCCTCACCGTAACCTGTGCCTACAGCACTACTCCAGCACTTGCCGCACTGCTGGTGGTTCCGCTTAACATGTCCTGCCCAGGCCAGGGGTGCGCAACTCCTGACTGGCGACGGCGTCGGCGACATGCCTTACGGACTCGTATTGCCAGAGCTTGTAATCGTCGACAAACCAGCCAAGTCGGCTCTCGATCGCCGTAGCAAGCTCGTTATAGTCGAGGCTGTCGAGGCCGAGATCCCGCATTCTGGTTGTCATCGACACCTCTACGTTTTCGGCAACTAGAGCGTTGAGGGTTTTGAGAACCAGTTGTTCAATTTCAAGTAATGTCGTCACTAATACATACCTTTTGCTTGCAGATTCAGGTAATGCAACCCTGATCGGGGCGCAACCCCCAAAGCGAGGTGTGCCGTTGAAACATGTTCTTGTCATTGACGATGATGCCGCAATGCGGCGCCTCATCGCCGAGTATCTCACGATGCATGCCCTGAAGGTAA
>NZ_JAMYRK010000187.1:0-1788 GCF_040321335.1 Mesorhizobium sp. M0437 | reverse complement strand
AGCGATCCGCTCGTCCGGCGCGCGCTGGTCGCCGTCGCGCCAGCTCAGGGGACGAAAGGACCCTGCGGGATCCGAGGCTTGGTGATGGGGCCCAGCTGGCACGAAAGACGATGCCAGAACAGCGTCGTCTTCATTAGCTTTCCCAGGGGGGAGATACTCTGGCCAACTGTATTCCTCCTGCGGCCCGCTGCGCTGCGCAGCGGCGTCCCCCTTGCTCTCAAGACTTTGAAATTTAAATGGGTCCCCGGGAGCAACGTCTGGCGCTGACTGGCCGAGCCGCTTGATCTGCTGGTGAAACGTCCCAACGGGGCTTTCCTTAACCGCGTCTCGGGCCTGTCGGTCCATGAGTTCAAAGTTCGTAAGATTATTTGCCGTTCCGAATGTATTGTCACCCCTGAGGCGGGTTTGTAGTGCCTGCCGATTGACGACGAGGTTGTTGAGGTTCAGGTTATCTGGCTGCGATTGCAATCGCCCAACCAGCGCCCGCGTGCCGTCCACCACGTAGACTCCGCAATCCACCACGTTGCTCTGCTGGGCGATGCGGGATACGCCCACGCGGGTCTCCAGGCTGGCGCCCAGATTTTCTGCGAGCTCTTTTGCAAGCGTGTCATTGCATCCGTTGTAGGAGTCATAATGATAGGCAACCGGCCGTTCCCGGTCGCTGCGATCAACGAACAGCAGCGACCAATGGGTGCCGCGCTCCGCAAGAGTCTTACCGCCATCGCTCACTGGCACGAACAGGAAGTCGGCTGTGTCGTTACCGTTCTGATGGACGATGCGCTGGAATGCGCTTAGCATGACGCTCTCGGAGCCCAAGCGCAGATGATAATTGGCTACGAGGGGATCCACGAACCGCGTCCGGGCGGCGAGATCTGGATTGTTCCCCTGCAACTCCTGCTCCAGGAGTTGGTAATCCCTCTGGATATGTTCGTCGCCTAGCCATTCCAATGCGCCGAGCACCCGCCCGTCTTTAGCTTTCCCAGGGGGCCTCTCTGGCCGACCCAATGCCTCCTGCGTCCCGCTGCGCTGCGCAGCGGCGTCCCCAATGGCACGAGCCTCCATGCCGACTGCGTCTTCCGGACGAGCAGCAAGGGCAATTTCGCGCCCGGGTGCGAACTTCCGGAGATGAGCTAGTGCACTGATCCTCCGGTTACCACCGGAGTTCACATAGCGCTTGGCATCTTCATCCAGCGACCCCTCGTGAAGCCGATCCGCAATCCCCGGCTTTTTGTTTTCATGCAGGTATTCACTGAAACGTATAAGAGTAGATCCATAGACCTGAATGGTACCGCGATTCGGCCCGGTCGCAGGCGCTTCTTTGTACTCTTTGATGAGAGCCGCTGTGTAATCTCTGATGAGCGCGGCGTCGGCAGGGTAGGGATTCCGGACAGGGCGGTCGACCACTGGCGCTCCGCCCGCCAACGTCTTGAGACGACCCAGTGCTCTAGCCACGATCGAGGGGCCACCCCTGCTCTCGTACTCCGAGGGGCCACCCCTGCTCTCGTACTCCTTGCGATCCTGATCCAGCGACGATTCGTCAAGCCGAGCAGCAAATCCCGGCCTGTTATTGTCAAAGAGCCAACGACCAAAGCCGAGAAGAGAATTTACATGGCGCTTGACCGTGCTCTCCTTGACCTTACCCGCGTAAGCTGACCTCAGCCCTTCGACAACGGTCGCATCGTTGGAATAGAGGGGACCCTTGTCGCGACCGGAGACCCCTATTGGAGGATCTGGCTGCACCGCCGGCGGCACAGAACGAGCATGGTCACGCAACTCGGACGGTGCGGG
>NZ_JAMYRK010000186.1:0-1801 GCF_040321335.1 Mesorhizobium sp. M0437 | reverse complement strand
CATGCAGCAGTTTCAGCATCGAGATCCGCGCCGAGGAGGCAAGCCCCTTGAGCACGGCAATGCCTTCCTCAGGTTCAATCACCAGAAAATTGCGATTCATGAAATCGCCAGTCTATGCTCGTGACAGAGGTTATGGCTTCGCTCATTACAACGCGCTGACCGAAACGCCGAGCCGTTGATTTGGTTACATTAAGCCCTCGACCGTCAGTATGCATCGCAAGCCCCACCCAAAAGGATGGCGCGACATGTCTACATTTGGTCTCCGACCGCCAGCTCCTCGTGGTGCGGGGTGCTTGTCAGTCCGTGGCCTCGATTTGCAGACGACTAGATGCTGGCAGCCACAAAGAGAGGCAGAAGCCGAACACGGAATTGCGGCCGTTCCCCTGGCCAAATCCCCAAGATACCGGACCTCGACCTCGATCTTAGCCGAACCGGCGCGCATGGATCCACAGGATGCGGTGCGCTGAAGTGCGTGTCGCCGTGAAGTAAATCATCCGATTCGCCACCCGATAGAGTCGGGACGGGGTTCTACCTATTGCTTTTGAGCATGACCTTTTCCGAAAACCGGATTCCACTTCTTTCGAGATCATGCGCCAGTGCCGGCCTACTTCATGCTGGCCGCGTCAGCGACCCTGTCCACCATGGCCAGACCAGCTTAGCGGTGCGGTGTGATGGACCATGTGGCCGGCCTGCGGGCCGGCCCCGGCAATAATGCCGGCAGGCAGCAACAGATCATTGTGGCGGGTGAAGCGGCCGCCGGCCAGCGCGTCGGCCAGCATCAATGCCGATTCGGCCGCGATCGACCGCAGCTGTGAGGGCCAGCTGGCGATGTCCTTTGCCGACGAAGCAAACCCCACAGAGACGATGCCGGGGCGAAATACTTGCCCATGGCGAGCGGCCAGGTGAGCAGCACAAGCAGCGGCAGCAAAATGTGACGGAAAACACCACCGGCGACAGGCAAAGGCCGGCAGCCCGCCAGTGCAAGGCCCAGGCGCGGCGGCAAGAGCGGACAGATGAAGACCCCCGATCGAATCGTCGTCCGATCGAGATCATCGACTCGCCCGCCTCCCATCCAACCCAAATCTCAGCCCGCTGAGCGGCCGAGTAGTAGATGCGACGTCGCTGCTTCATGGCTCACATTCCATCTTTCAGACAGACTCGTGTGTTGCTGCGAGCAGTTGAATCCGCCACCCCAAAGCGGACGCGCCGCGAACGCGGCTGCTAGGCAGGCCGAAGCTTGTGCAAGTACAGCTGTGCGTCACAAGCCAAGTGAACTAAGAAGCTGCACGAACCGCGGTGATCGAGAATGGCGTCGAAATCGACTTCGTGACGGATTCGTTCCAATAGGTTCTGACTCGCGCTTCCTCCGACGGCTCTTTCCAGGTACCGAACCGCTTCCTCCACTTCCCCGAGCACGGAATACATGCAAGCGGCGTTGTACTGCGTCACGAAGTCGTCCGGATCGATCGCCAGCGCTCTGGCCAGCCAGGAACGCGCCTTCTTCCGCTCACCGAAATACGCGAGCGCGAGGGCGCCGCGATGCAGCGGTGCCGCATTTTCAGGATGGCGGCCAGTTGCGCGTTCGGCGCGCTCGAAACAGATCCTTGGTTTGCTAGCGGATGAAGGCGATCGCGCAGGAGCGTCCCCCGGTGTAGAGTTGCCACCCTGGATCTCGCCTTGGCCGGCTGCATTCCTGGCTGTGTCCCCTAGGATACATCCTCGAGCAGGGTCGACTTATCCAAGCCTTGTGTCGGCTCAGGCGGCCATTCACAATTCGGCGTCATCTCGTTGACTGCCTCGG
>NZ_JAMYRK010000185.1:0-1829 GCF_040321335.1 Mesorhizobium sp. M0437 | reverse complement strand
TTGGCGAACCTGCGGCACAGCGCATCGTTCATCGCGCGCGGCAAAACCCAAAATACCCCACGGGATCGCATCCAGATCAGCAAAACCTATTCACTCAACGACATAGACAGATGGGTGTTATGAAACAGGATTGTAGTCGGCGCGCCACAGGGCGATGGCGACGCGTGCCTGAGCCAGCGAAGTAAACAGCGTTTCGTTGAGCAGTTCATCGCGTAGTCGGCCGTTGAAGCTCTCGATGAAGCCATTATCCGGCATGATGTTCTTGGTGCCATCGTTTGTTCGGTACGTCAGGTTCGTTAAGCTTGGCGCATCCGGGCCACGGGGCACCGGGAGCACGCAAGTGCGGGCAGGCCGTCGTATGCAGATGAACTGCGAGTTCGAGCACATTATCTGGCCGCCCCTACGACTCGCCCGCATGCGCTGCGAGCGCGGATCCGTATTTGTCGTGTTGCCCGCTCGCTCCCTGTTCGTGACCAACGATGGAGGGAACCGTGCGTATTATCGGCATGGACATACACCGCGTAGCCGCCGAGGTCGTGTCGTTGCTTGATGGCGAGATCGTCAAGCTCGGCCGCGTTCCAATGCTGCGCAACAAGCTCGAGGAGTTCGCCAGGAAGGAACTCACCCACGATGATCATGTGGTGATCGAGGCCACGGGCAATGCTGCTGCCGTCGCTGAAGTGCTGTCGCCCTACGTCGATCGGATCGTGATCGCCAATCCCAAGCAGGTGCATATGATCGCGCACGCGAAGGTGAAGACTGACACGATCGACGCCACTGTCCTTGCGAAGCTCTACGCCTCGGGCTTTCTGCCGGAGGTCTGGGTTCCGGATCCGGGGACCCTTGCCCTCCGAAGACAGGTCACCAGGCGGACACAGCTGGTTCGCCAGCGTTCGCGGCTGAAGAACCTGATCCAGTCAATCCTCCACGCCCACCTGATCCCGCCGTGTCCGCATGGGAACCTCGTCGGGATCAGCGGGCGCAAATGGCTGACGAGGCAAATATTGCCTGCGGATGAGCGTGCCGCCATCGAGCGCCACCTCGGCTTGATTAACCAGATCAACGAGGCGTTGACGGTGGTCGAGGCGGATATCGCCGTACATGCCCTTCAGGATCCGACAATCCGCCGCCTGATGACGTTACCCGGCCTCGACGTCACCGTGGCTGCGAGCGTTGCCGCGGCAATCGGCGACATACGGCGCTTCAGCGATCCACAGAAGCTCGTTGCCTATCTTGGCCTCAATCCGAGCGTGCGGCAGTCCGGTGAGGGGCCAGCCTATCACGGGCGCATCACGAAGCAGGGCCGCGCGGGGGATGCTGGTCGAGGCGGCATGGGCGGCTGTGCGATCGCCAGGACCTCTTCGCGCCTTCCACAAGCGGATCGCCTCGCGCCGCGGGAAGCACATCGCGGCCGTCGCCACTGCGCGCAAGCTTGCAATGATCATCTGGCACATGCTGAGCAAGGATACCGACTACATCTGGGCCCGGCCGGCCTTGCTCGCCCGCAAGTTCAGATCGGTCGAGCTGCGTGCCGGCCTTCCGACTAGCCATGCCAGACGCGGCACCGCCTTCGACTACAACATCCCGGCCAAGCGCACCGAAGAACGATCCCGCGTCGAGAAGGCGGAAGCTGCCTATGCAGCAGCGACTTCCCGATGGCGAACGAGGCCGGAAAGGCAGAAGGCTGTGGAAAAAGCCGCCGAATGAGAAGAACGGGCTATTCTACAACATCCGTCTGCATCGGCTTGCCGGGCGCAATGTAATGCCATTCGACGCGGTTCTGATCCGCCCAGGAGAGGATGGCGTTCGAGGTGAACTCGCTGCCATTG
>NZ_JAMYRK010000184.1:0-1835 GCF_040321335.1 Mesorhizobium sp. M0437 | reverse complement strand
CCGCGTCCGTCCGGTTCAGCTCCTCCAAAAGGTAGGTCCGCTCCTCGGGCGACAGGATGTCCAGCTCCCGCACCGGCCTGTCGGGCGCCCGCTCCAGCGCCTCCGCCAATTGCTCGAGCGCCCGCTGCATGTAGCCGCAGACCCGATCGGCAGAGATCGGCTCCACCACCTGTGCGGTGAGGCCGAGCGCCTCGCCAAAATCCTCCACCGACAGCGTCAGCGGATAGTTGGTGCGCTCCTCGCTGCCCAGCCATTCCACGCCGGACAGACCATCGTCCGTCCTGGAGCCGGCCATGGCCGCCGGCGTGTTGTGGCGGTAGTTCAACAGCGCACCGAACAGCGGCGCCGGCGCCGCAACGCCGCTGCAGCGTTGCGCCAGCGCCAGCGAGGCATGCTCGTGCGCCAGCAGCTCGGCCAGACGGGCATGGGTGAGACGCAGACTTTCCTCAACTCCGGTGCCGTCGAGGTCAAGCCGCACAGGCAGGGTGTTGATGAACAGGCCCATTGCGCGGTCGGCGCCCGCACCGGCATGCATGCGGCCGAACAGCACCGTGCCGAACACCACCTGCTCTCGGCCGCTGCTGCGCGCCACCACCTGACCCCAGGCCAGATGGCAAAGGCTGGCCAGGCTCACCCCCAGCCGCCGCGCCTGGGCCCGCAGCCGATCGTTGAGCGCCTGCGGCAGCATCCGATGCGCCTCGCCAACCCCGCTGCCGTCGCCATGCACTTGGCTTAGCCCGAACGGCAGCGTCGGCTCGTCGATGTCCGCCAGCTGTTCCTGGAAGAACTCCTCATGCGCCTTGGCATCGCCCCCCAGGCGCGCCTGCGCCACCAGATTGCGGAACGGCTGCGGCGCGGCAAGCTCATGCGCGCGTCTCTCCAGCACGGCCCGCACCTCGGCATGCATGATCTCCAGCGTCGTGTGATCGCCGATCAGATGGTGCAGCAGCTCCAACAGCAGCCAGCGCCCGCTGCCGGGCTCGCGCGCGATCACGACGCGCATCAAGGGCGCCCGGCCAAGGTCGATGCGGTACTGGCGCGGATCGAACCGCCGCTTCAGCTGCTCGGAACCGGGACCGCCATCCTCATCCAGCTCGACCTCGCGCACCCCCAGGGCCGCCTTGCGCCACACCACCTGCGCCGGGCTCGACAGACCCTCCCAGACAAAGGCCGTACGCAGAATGTCGTGCCGGTCCACCACCTGCTGAACCGCACCAAGATAGCGCTCCAACAGGCCGCGCTCGGCAAACGCCATCTGCGAGACCAGCAGATACGGATCGCCCTTCGTCGCCAGCAGATGATGGAACAGGATGCCGTCCTGCAGCGGCGACAGGCCATAAATGTCCTGGATGTTGGCGACCCCGCCCGGCACCGTGGCGACGATCCGGTCGATCTCCTGTTGGGTAAGATCGATCAGCGTCAGCATCTGCGGCGTAATTGCCGTGCTCTGCTCGCCGATCAGGTTGGCCGGCACCGCCACCTCGTCATGGCTGCCAAGGCTGGCGGCCAGATCGCAAAGCACCGGCCGGGCGAACAGGGTGCGCACCTCCACCCCCAGCGACAGCCGCCGCAGCCGCTCCATCAGCTGCACCGCCAACAGCGAGTGGCCGCCGAGCTCGAAGAAGTTGTCGTGGCGTCCGACCCGCTCGACCCCGAGCAGCTCCGCCCAGATCCCGGCCAGCGCCGTCTCGACCGCGCCCTGCGGCGCCTCATAGGCGGTGCGCGCATAGGCATCATCGGCCGGCGCCGGCAGCGCCTGGCGGTCGAGCTTGCCGTTCGGCGTCAGCGGCAGCGCCGCCAGCCGCACGAACGCAGCCGGCACCATGTAGTCGGGC
>NZ_JAMYRK010000183.1:0-1847 GCF_040321335.1 Mesorhizobium sp. M0437 | reverse complement strand
ACTCTCTCCACGGCATCAACACCTCCGGCCAAAAGCCAAAAGTGTTACCCATGTGTCCGGTACAAAACGTCACCTATGTCTCAGGCCGCGCACTCGGTCCGCTCCTACCGACTCCGAATGCACGTATCCATTGGAGTCCTGCACTCCATAGCGGCACGACAATTTACGCGCGAAAGATAGACACCGTTTGACCTATCGCAAGTTTTTATTGACGAATGGGGCGGCTCAATATGTAGTTCAGTTGATTTGGACAAATCGGATGCGATCGTGACGGGGAAGCAATAGCCTCGCCTCGCGCATGCGGGAGCCGGTGTCGATCTCGGAGCCGAGCCTTGGGTGGCAACGGCCGGCCCACAAACGACATCATAGGAGCGGGATGAGATTACACTCCATTGCCGGAAGGGCAGCCTTTTTCGTTACGCTGATTGCCGTTCTCGTGCTTGCACTTCTGCCAGTTTTCCGTCTCAAGGAGCTCGGCTTCGGCATAGGCTTCCACTATGACAAGCTTAATCACGGTGTCGCTTTCGCGGCGCTGATGCTTGTTGGCAGCCTGGGTTGGCCGGAACGCAAAGTGAGTTTGATGGTCTTCCTCGCTCTGGTTGGTGCTGCGATTGAAATCCTTCAGGGTACGACCTTAATAGGGCGAGATCTCGAGGGATTTGATTGGGCAGCTGATTGTGTCGGCATCTGGTGCTCGCTGGCAGCCATCAGCTGTGCAAATTCGCTTGTTCGACGAGCGGCTTGAGGGACATCCTCTGAACAGCGCCAATCTGTTCCGGTAGACAGATCTCAAGCGCCGAACGGATGTAGGTTGCCGTTGGTTGCCGCGGCGACTTTTGCAGCGAGACTGTACTATTCGAGTGCTGCGCAAGGCCTGCAGGAAAGGCCTACCCGTCTTCATCGGCCGGAGTTGCTCGACGCGCCGTTGCGCGCTCGTCTCTTCCGACAGGCGCTTGGCACGTCGTCCCTCAATGGCTGCGCCGCCTTATGTATCTTACGGGTCTTTTTGCTGCCTGGTAGTAGCGCCGGGATGGCTGGGAGAATTCCGACCAGGGAATCCCTCGAGACACACATGGCCCAACTCTCCGAGTGCCTACCATCTCGGCCCAAACCGGCAGGTTTGCAGTTCGGGATCGTTCCCATGGTCACCTGGGTCGCGCGTGGGTTCTGATTGAACCGCATTTCAGTTTGCCGTGCCGCAATCTTTGTGCGGACAACTTCGTCGCGGGCTGCCACTTGCGGTTATCTGTCCACAAGAAAATGGCGTCGCCAGCAGAGAACGTGGTCCGGCAAGACTCCTAGTTTAGGTCGGCTCATTTGGCCAGAATTGCAATGCATATTGAAGAAAATTGGCGTGTTGCTGCACTCTCTTTGGCATTCAAACTCATATCTTCCTACGCTCTACTAATAAAATCCAAATTTTTCTGCCTTTCATTTTTGAGCTATAACAGATATTACCACCATTTTACATAACAAACATAGCGACACATCAAGCAGTCCTAAGTTACAAGCAGCTAGTTTTTGAATAATATTAATATATTATACTATCGCACCAGTCTAAGTATTGTCCTGTAAATATATCATAGAACTTTTTTAGGAAGACATTAGAAATGCCTCCTCGTTTAAATTACACTCATCACCGCTATTGTCGAACTCATAAAGTATATTTTCTGCCGAAATGTGAAAATCCTGCCACCGATCAACCATTCTATCAGAGCCTGCAGGTATGTGATTTGGCGCTAATATACACCTTCTAGTAGGCAGACATCCGCGGGGCGCTATCGAATCAAAATGAGGGATTATGGATGGCAACTCTGCACTATGCATCGGGTGGTTCTGCCACCGAA
>NZ_JAMYRK010000182.1:0-1896 GCF_040321335.1 Mesorhizobium sp. M0437 | reverse complement strand
CCCGCCGATGGCGCCGGCCCATATCTTCGTGATTTGCCAGGAGCCGAGCTTCATTTGCTGGATACCGGGCATTTCGCGCTCGAAGACAAGCTGGATGAGATGGTACCGCTGATCCGGGACTTCCTGGACCGCAAGCTGGCCACCAACTGAGCCAACGTCAGCTGCGATCGGAGCGCTGGCGGCGTCGCGGCCCCCCGCGGGTGGCCGCGAGACGCACAAACACGACATGACGCACCATCAAAGGATGAAACAATCATGTACGCCCGCCGGCATTTACTTTCGCGTCGCGGCTTTTGCCTGTGCTGCATGGCCGCTTCCGCCGGCGCTGTTACCGGCGGCTGGCTCACACCTCGGGAAGCATTTGCCGAGGCACGCGGCATCGTCAGCCTGATCAAGGACGGTGCCGCCGTATCGCCCATAGCCACCCACAAATTGCGCGGCAACGTGAGTGTGCTTGAGGGTTCCGGCGGCAACGTCGCGGTCCTCACTGGACCCGACGGCAAGGTGCTTGTCGATGCCGGCATCGGGGTTTCCCGCCCTCAAATGACGAGGGCGCTCGCCAATCTCGGCCCCGAGCCGATCACACATTTGATCAACACGCATTGGCATTTTGATCACACCGACGGCAATGCATGGCTTCGCTCGGCCGGAGCGAAGATCATCGCTCACGAAAACACCCGCAAATATCTCTCACAGACCCAGCGCGTCGAGGAATGGGACTATAACTTCCGGCCATTGCTCCCGGATGGATTACCCAGCGAAGTGTTCGCCGACAGGCGCGATCTGCAGCTCAATCGGGCGTCCATCGCACTGAAACGTTGCGGCCCGGCGCACACCGACAGCGACATCTCCGTCACGTTTGGCGAAGCAGATATCGTCCATGTCGGTGATACCTATTGGAACGGCATTTATCCCTTCATCGACTATTCGACGGGCGGCAGCATCGACGGAATGATCGCTGCGTCCGACGCTAATCTCGCCGCGACAACCGGCAAGACGATCATCATTCCGGGTTACGGCCATCCGGTCAGCAACCGAGCGGAGCTCCAGGACTTTCGCGACATGCTGGTCGTGATCCGGGAGAATGTCGCGAAGCTGAAGCGCCTGGGACGAACGCGCGACGAAACCGTGGTGGCCAAACCTACGGCTGCGTTCGACGGCAAGTGGGGCAACTTCGTGATCGATCCCGGTTTTTTCACTCGGTTGGTCTACGAAGGCGTTTGATCGCCAAATCGGATTTCGGAGCGTCTGCTCGGTTGAAACATGAGCGCCGTCGAACAATTTTGGCCGGCAGCCGCAGGCTGGGACCACACACTGCCTCTATTCATCGCCGCTGCGACCAACTTGGATCAGGAGATTTCGTAATGGGCAAGCTCAACGGAAAAGTCGCAGTGATCACCGGCGCAACGAGTGGCATAGGTTTGGCCGCGGCAAAACGGTTTGCGGCGGAAGGCGCCCGTGTATTCATGACCGGCCGCCGCAAAAGGGAACTCGATGCGGCGATCAACGAAGTTGGCAACAATTCGCGAGGCATTCAGGGTGATGTAGCGAACCTAGCCGATCTCGACCGCCTTTTTGAGATCGTGAAGGATGAAGCCGGCGCCATCGACATTCTATTCGCCAACGCAGGTGGCGGGGAATTTTCCGCTCTCGGCGCTATTACGGAAGAGCATTTCGACAGAACTTTTGGAGTCAACGTAAAAGGCACGCTCTTCACAGTCCAGAAGGCGCTGCCGCTTCTCAGGGACGATAGCTCGATCATCCTTACCGGATCGACCGCTGCGACGACTGGCACGCCTGGGTTCAGCGTCTACGGCGCCAGCAAGGCAGCAATCCGCAACTTCTCGCGCAGTTGGATTCTTGATCTGGTCGGCCGAGGGATTCGCGTCAATATAC
>NZ_JAMYRK010000181.1:0-1899 GCF_040321335.1 Mesorhizobium sp. M0437 | reverse complement strand
AACACTGACTTTGCCCGAGGACAGCAAAACGGTCACGGGCTCTTCGAACGTGCCGACGTCTCGTTCGCAGGTCATATGCTGGTCTCCTTTCGCAATCTCCCCAAGACCTTACGGGTGAACCATCCGTTCCGTTGCGTCACGTTTGTCCCGGTGGGCGAACATTCTGTGAGGATGGGACCTCGTCCAGAGCGCAGGCTTGATCGCTCAGACTAGACTCGCCAACGCGTTGCGGTCCTCAAATGGCGAGAACCGTCCTTATCGTTACGAGCCCGCTATGCCTTGGTCAGTTGCCGGCGCTGATATCGGAGACCGAAGTCAATACTCATTTCTGGGGATGTCCCTTTGCAGTTAATTATGAGAATCGCATGTCAATCATTTCAGTTGGTTAGCTGTGCACTTAATTTGAAAACGTGCACTTAATTTGATAATCATACCGGGCCATTCGCATTTAATGTGAGAAGCAGCGTCGCAACGTAACGGGGTCGAATTTCCCGAAGACAGGGTATGAATATTCAAAGAATTCATGATCTTGACGCTGATGCGATTGCAGTTAAATTGAGAGTCCGGGCTGCCCCATTCTCGCAATTAATTGCCAAACCTAACCGAAGCGACCGAATTCTCATCATTAACTGCCAAGCGACACTACGTTGCAGTATCGTCGGATAAAGTCGGAGCGTTGAAAATTTATCCCTCACGCACAGTTCTCGAATTTACGATCCTCGTTCTTTTGCTACTCATGGCGTATCGGATCGCCTATCTTGTTGCGCGGAGTATATAAGCGCGTCCAAGACCATGCAGGGCCGGCGCCAAGGGGCAAGCGCCCATAGGAAAGCCCGCTGCCGGTTCGACAGCGGGCTTACAGGACCCCCTTGGAATGTGCGGCTACATCCACGACCACACACGATCATAATCCACGATGAGCGGATAGTTCCCGACAATCTCCACCGGCTCGACTGCATCAGCGATTTCTAATAGTTGATGCTTGCGGCAGGTGGTGCCCTCCATCGTCTGCCGAAGATCGGTGTCCTCCGATCGGCCCGCGTCAAGTCATGTCGAAAAGGCTGTAGGCCAGCGCAGAAAGCAAATCGTTGGCGACTGTTGGCAGCTTCGCATGGATGCTGATCACTACAGCGACGCTCATCCCGGCGAAGAGCGAATCCAACTTGTCTTGGATTTTAACGATGACGTTGAAGAGATGATGATCGCTGCCGGTATCGATGAAGAGAAAGCGGCTTAGCTAGATTTCTTCCAGCGCGCCGCAGCTGCCGTTCTGGCAATCTCAGAGCGCTGTTCTGGCGTGAGTGCTTTGAGGCGGGCCTTGCCACCGATAAGCCCGCCCTTGCGGGCACTGGCGAGTGGCTTCTTGTCCTCAGTCTCGCCTGTCGCCAGATCGACAATCGACTTCGCCAATTGGTTTGGGTCGCGCGGGCGCTTGGGGACTTTAGGTCCGGTTGGCAACGTCATCCCCCTCCACGGCACGCTCAAGATCATACAGTTCGGTCAAAGTGCCGTCGCTGGCGTAAATGCTGAATTTGATATTCCCCGCTTTGAGTTCGCGCGCTTGGCTTACGACCTGCCTGCTGGACAAGTCGTTGATCACTAGGACGTTCGGCTCCTTGCCAAGTTTTATGGAATAACTCACCGTCCTGCTTCCCATGCGTTTCGCTAAGCATATAGGAGTTCTGCCCGAACCGCGACAAGCGCGGCGTCAAATTTCAAACTGACCCACTACCCGATCTTGCAAGCGAAGAACTCGGCAAGGCGACGCTCGATGAGCGGGTGATGGCAGCGATGCGGCGGGTGCCGCGGCATCTCTTCGTTCCAGCCCGGGTCGCCCCTTATGCCTACCAGGACATGCCGCTGCCGATCGGCTTCGATAAAACCGTCTCGCAGCCATTC
>NZ_JAMYRK010000180.1:0-1942 GCF_040321335.1 Mesorhizobium sp. M0437 | reverse complement strand
GGGCTGGCGGTCGACCGCGCCGTGGCCGATCCGAACGATAAGACCGTCGCGGAAGCGCAGATCGCGGTTGCCGAATCCAAGATCCTCACCACCGAGATCGCCATCAACGCCACCAACAAACTGTTCGAACTCGCCGGCACGCGATCCACACTGGCCGAGCACAATCTCGACCGGCACTGGCGCAACGCCCGAACCCACACGCTGCACGATCCGGTGCGCTGGAAATACGCGATCCTCGGCAACTATTACCTGAACGACGTCAATCCGCCGCTCCACGCCTGGAGCTGAGCGAGAACGCCGTAAAGTCACAAAGGACTGTTCATGAGCACTGCCATCCCCGACAGGATCAAGGTCCTGTGGTTTCTCCCGACCCATGGCGACAGCCGCTATCTCGGCACCTCCGAGGGGGGCAGGGCGGTCGACCTGCCCTATCTGACCCAGGTCGCCAAGGCCGCCGACGCCATCGGCTATTACGGCGCGCTGCTGCCGACCGGCCGAAGCTGCGAGGACAGCTGGGTCGTGGCGTCGGCGCTGGCGCCGTTGACGCAGCGGCTCCGCTTCCTCGTTGCGGTGCGGCCGGGCCTGCAATCGCCGACGCTTGCCGCGCGGATGACCTCGACGCTCGACCGCATTTCCGGCGGGCGCCTGCTTATCAACGTGGTCACCGGCGGTGACCCGGTCGAGAACAAGGGCGACGGCATCTTCCTCAGCCATGATGAGCGCTATGAGGTGACGCGGGAGTTTCTCGATATCTACAAGGCCGTGCTCAGCGGCGAGACCATTGCCTTCGAAGGCAAGCACTTCCGCATCGAGGACGGAAAGCTGCTGTTCCCGCCTGTGCAGACCCCGCATCCGCCGCTGTATTTCGGTGGCTCGTCGGAGGCGGCCAATGCGGTCGCCGCCGAGCAGATCGACAAATACCTCACCTGGGGCGAACCGCCGGCTGACGTCGCCGCCAAGGTCGACCATGTGCGCGGCCTTGCCGAGAAGGCCGGACGCCAGGTGAGTTTCGGCATCAGGCTGCATGTCATCGTTCGCGAAACCAATGACGAAGCCTGGGCCGATGCCGACCGCCTGATCAGCCGCCTGGACGACAAGACGATCGCCGAGGCGCAGAAGGTTTTCGCGCGCATGGATTCCGTCGGCCAGTCGCGCATGAGCCGGCTGCATGGCGGCCGTCGCGACAAACTCGAAATCAGTCCGAATCTGTGGGCCGGTGTCGGCCTGGTGCGCGGCGGCGCCGGCACCGCTCTGGTCGGCGATGCGGCGACGGTGGCGGAGCGCATCGACGAATACCGGCGCATCGGCATCGATACCTTCATCCTGTCCGGCTATCCGCATCTGGAGGAAGCCTATCGCTTCGGCGAACTGGTGCTGCCGCTGTTGCCGCTCGATCACGAAATCTCGACGCGGCCGACGGCGGTTAACATGGGCCCCTTCGGCGAAACGGTGGCCGGCGACCATCGCCCGTCGTCGCTGCGCGCGAGCCAGTCTTGAGCGCCAGCGAACCGATCATAGCGATTGTCGGCGGCGGCTTTTCAGGTGCGGCGACTGCGTTTCATCTGGCGCGGCTGCTGCCGGCCAGTGCATCCGATATCGTGGTCGTCGAGCCGCGCGAAAGGCTCGGCTATGGTCTGGCCTATTCGACGACCGATCCTTCACACCGCATCAATGTGCCGGCCTCGAGGATGACGCTGATCTCCGGCCAGGATAGCCACTTCGCCGACTGGCTGCAGCAGAGCAGCGCTATTGTGGGGGATGTCGAGGCTATTGCCGCCAACGGCGCGATCTACCCGCAGCGCCGTGTTTTCGGCGGCTATGTCGAATCCCATCTCCAGCCCTTTCTGCTCAGCAAAACGATCCGCCATGTCAGGTCCGCCGTCGCATCGGTCGAGCGCACCGGCGAGGGCTACCGTCTGATCCTCGCTGATGGCGGGACGCT
>NZ_JAMYRK010000179.1:0-2005 GCF_040321335.1 Mesorhizobium sp. M0437 | reverse complement strand
TGACGGTGCCATCCGATCCCCGCTGGAGATGAGCGATTTTCGGCGTATGGTGCGACCATCCGGGACAGGGGCACCGGGAGCACGCCAAGTGCGGGAAGGCCGATGTATTCGATGAGCTGCGAGCTCGCGTTAGTAGCTGGCCGCCCCTGCGACCTGCCCGGTTGCGCCGAGAGCGCGGATCCGTAGGTGTCGCGTCGCCCGCCGGCTCCCGACTGTTTGAGGAGAGGGAGCCGATGAGACGTGTGATTGGAATGGACATCCACCGCACCTTTGCGGAGGTGGTGGTTTGGGAAGACGGCCGGCTGCGCCATCACGGACGGGTCGACATGACCCGCTCGGGACTGGAAGGGTTCGGCCGCAGTTTGCGACGGACGGATGAGGTTGTCGTCGAGGCCACGGGCAACGCCATGGCGGTGGTGCGGGTTCTGTCGCCCTATGTCGGCCGGGTGATTGTCGCCAACCCGATGCAGGTGAAGGCGATCGCCCATGCCAGGATTAAGACCGACAAGATCGATGCCGGCGTTCTGGCGCAGCTCCATGCCAGCGGCTTTCTGCCGGAGGTCTGGGTACCTGACGACCGGACCGAGCGGCTTCGCCGCCTCGTCGCGCGGCGCAACCAGGTAGTTCGGCATCGCACGCGCGTGAAGAACGAGGTGCATAGCATCCTGCAGGCGCACCTAGTGCCGAAGTGCCCGCATGCCGATCTGTTCAACAATCGCGGTCGCGCCTGGCTCGAGCGGCAGGTGCTTCCCGACGACGAGCGGGCCGCCATCGCTCGCCACATCCGCGAGATTGACCGCCTGGCCGAGGATCTGGCCGACCTCGATCGCGACATCGCCCGGGAAGCGATTGATGATGTGCAAGTCCGGCGGCTTCAGACGATCACCGGCGTCAATGCCATCGTCGCGAGCGGTATCATCGCCGCCGTCGGCGATATCCGGCGATTTCGCGAACCGCAGAAGCTGGTGAGCTACTTCGGCCTCAATCCGCGTGTGCGCCAATCCGATCTTGGCTTGGCGCAATATGGCCGGATCAGCAAACATGGTCGTTCCCATGCCCGCGCCATGCTGGTCGAGGCCGCCTGGGCGACGGCGAAGGCGCCCGGACCGCTCAGGGCCTTCTTCCTACGCATCCGTAACAAGCGCGGCCATCAGGTCGCAGCCGTGGCACTCGCCCGCAAGCTCGCCGTGTTGATCTGGCATCTGCTGACAAAGGAGCAGGACTACTTCTGGGCTCGCCCGGCGCTGGTGGCGGCAAAGCAGAGGCAGCTCGCTCTCAAGGCCGGCGCGCCGGGCGAGCGCGGTGTCGGTCGCCGCGGTTCGGCTTACGCCTACAACGTGAAGGAGTTGCGAAACAGCGAGAAAGCCGCGGCCGAGAATGCCGAACGTGCCTACGAGCTAATGGTTCGGCATTGGCGGTCACGAGGGCCGAAGCGGCGCACGGACGCCACAAACGAGGAACGACTATAACGGCTGCGTGGCGGCACTCTCATCCTCTCGCACCACTCTTTGCCACGTGGTCGTCCGTGCCGGACCAATATAGCACAAGGAAATGTGGCGGCACGACCGACGCCCTCGGTCCGCTCCAGAATGGCGCCGTGCTCGACGCCGTCAAGGCGTGGCCTGGAAACCTCGCAGCCGGCCGTGGCGCTATCGCACCGGCCAGCCTTGACTGCGTCTCGACACGCTCGCGTGGGAAATCCTGTGGGCCGGGACGAAGAAACAGGCTCACCTGAGCCGAACAAAGAAACGCAACAGGAATCGAAAAAGTCGAAATCAGGGTTGTCGATGTCATCCGTCGACTTCATGTGCTTGTGGTGAGCCAGCGGCAGCCGATAGAAGCTCAGCGTCTCCTCGATGTTATCTTCCACCCAGTTGACCAGCTTCGGGTATTTGGCCTGCCATTTGGCAATCCACTGCGCCAGGTCGCGTTTGACCTCGGCAAGGTCGCGCCGGTCGTAGAACCATCTGAGCTCCATCAGGCAATCGTCGTCGACCTTGCGCGG
>NZ_JAMYRK010000178.1:0-2024 GCF_040321335.1 Mesorhizobium sp. M0437 | reverse complement strand
TTGTACAACACGACGAGAGAACGCCCACGGGACCGAGGAACGCAAGTTTCTTTATCCATGGCATCCCTGGGCCGGGCGTTGTGTTCACGTTCATGAGGTGATCGAGAAGGCTGACCGGGAGGTTTTCCGCTGCAGTCTCTCTGGCCACGCCTCCGATCGGTGGCTGGAGGTTCCGGCCTGGATGTTTGATCGCGCGGTCTGCACCGCGTGGCGCATTGCCGCTGCCCCACATGTCGATCCCAGAACGCTTGGCGTCTTGGTGACACTGCTGCAGGACGCGACGGCCAATTCCCACACCCCATCGCAATTGGAGGTTTCGGGCGCAGCATCGGATCCTCACGACGCGAATCGGGGAGAGGTCCATGCCGCGCCAGCCCACGACATATCAGTTCGATCTGTTCTCCAACCCGCACGATGCGGAGACCGCGCAGATGCCACCATGGCAGGCGCTGCCGGAAGAGACGCGCCTGACGCTGACAAAGCTGATGGTGCGCCTGATCCTCGACCACGTCGACGGCGAGCGCGCCGTTCCACGGGAGGAGGCACGCCATGATGCATGAGAAGATCCGGCCCCACCATCTGGAGCGAAAGGCGATCCTTTATGTGCGGCAGTCCTCGGCCCATCAGGTTCTGCACAATCGTGAGAGCAGCGCCCTGCAGTATGCGATGCGCGATCGCCTGGTCGCGCTCGGCTGGTCTTGCATCGAGACGGTCGATGACGATCTCGGCCGCTCTGCTGCTGGCGGTGTCGCGCGAGCGGGCTTCGATCGGATGGTCGCAGCAGTCTGTCTCGGCAAGGTTGGGGCGGTTGCGGCGCGGGAGGTATCGCGCTTCGCCCGCAACAGCCGCGACTGGCAGCAGCTCATCGAGATGTGCCGCGTCGTCGATACCGTGCTGATCGACCAGGAGACGGTCTACGCACCGCGCCAGGGCAATGACCGGCTGCTGCTGGGATTGAAGGGCAGTCTCAACGAGTATGAGCTCGATCTTCTGCGTCAGCGCTCCTTGTCGGCCCGCTATGAGAAGGCCCGGCGCGGTGAACTCGTCGTCGCTTCCCCGGTCGGCTTCGTGAAGGTCGGCGACCGGCTGGAGAAGGATCCCGACCGTCGCATGCAGGAGGCCATCACCCTTGTGTTTGACAAGGTGGCGGAACTCGGCAGTGCCCGCCAGGCCCTGCTCTGGTTCCTCGAACATGGGCTGGATTTGCCTGCCAAGCGCAACAATGGCGATGTGGTCTGGCGCAGGCCAAGCTATGCGACCATCCACCGAATGATCGAGAACCCGATCTACGGCGGCGCCTACGCCTATGGTAAGACTCGTGCTGCGTCGGGATATGATGCAACAGCCATTCGTTCGCGCAGCCGCCGTAAGGCGCGTGATGAATGGCTGGCGCTGATCCCGGGTGCACACGAAGGCTACGTCAGCTGGGAAAGGGCGGAAGCGATCCGCAAGATGGTGAGCGACAACGTGCCCACGAGCCGGCATCACGGGGCGCCCAAGCATGGCGACGCTCTGCTCGCCGGCCTTGTCCGCTGCCGGCGCTGCGGCCGCAAGCTGACGGTCCGCTACACGGGAACCAAGCACAACATTCCGCGCTATTCCTGCTGGCGTGGTCTGCTTGACAATGGCGAGCCGCGTTGCATCGCCTTCGGTGGACTACGCGTCGACGACGCCATCGAGGAAGCTCTTCTGCGGGTTGTCGAGCCGGCAGCGATAGCCGCGGCCGTCGAGGCCGAAGCGCAAGCGGCCAGTCGCCGCGATCAGGTCCGCGATGCTCTGATGCGCGATCGCGAGGCGGCACGCTACAACGCCGATCGGGCGTTCCGGCAATACGACGCCATCGATCCGCAGAACCGGCTGGTCGCGGCGGAACTGGAGTTGCGATGGAACCGGGCGCTTACGCGTGTCGGCGAGATCGAGAGCAGGATTGCCGCGCATGATGCCTCGACATCGGAGCCATCACTTCTGTCGCCAATACACGTCACCGCGCTCGCCGCCGATCTCAAGGCTGTATGGGCGGCGCC
>NZ_JAMYRK010000177.1:0-2053 GCF_040321335.1 Mesorhizobium sp. M0437 | reverse complement strand
TCGAACAGCTCGTGGACGCACCGCTGCGACGGATAGGCCGCCGCCGTCCGGTTCAGATCCTCCAGCAGATAGGTGCGCTCGGCGGCCGGCAGGATGTCAATGCGGCCGACCGGCTGGCCTGCATCGGCAGCCATCGCCCGCAGCAGCGCCAGCAGATAACCACGCTGCCGCTCGATCGTCGCCTGATCGAACAGCGCCGTGGCATAACCAAACGTTCCGGCGATCTCCTCGCCACGCTCGCAAAGGCTCAGCTCCAGATCGAACTTGACCTGATCATACCCCTCCCCGGCAGCTTCCACACTCAGCCCCGGCAGGTCCAATGACCCGACGGCGTTGTTCTGCCAGGCCAACATCACCTGGAACAGCGGCGTGTGATCAAGATGCCGTGGCGGCTGCACGATCTCGACGACCTGCTCGAACGGCAGGTCCTGATGCTCCTGGGCAGCCAAGGCCGTGCGCCGCGTCCGTTCCAGAAGCTCCGACACGCTCGGCTCGCCCGACAGGTCCAGCCGAAGCGCCAGGGTGTTGACGAAGAAGCCGATCAACTCTTCGATCTCGCCCCGGCCTCGATTGGCGCTCGGCACGCCGATCACAAGGTCGTCCTGCCCCGACAGACGCGACAGCACCGCCGCCCAGGCCGCCAGCACCGTCATGAACAACGTCGTGCCATGCTGCCGGCTCAGCCGCTTCAGACCCCGCGTCAGATCCGCATCGATGACGATCGGCACAGCGGCCCCGGCATACGACTGCTGGGCCGGCCGCGGCCGGTCCGTCGGCAGCGCAAGACGGGCCGGAGCGTCAGACAGGGTGTCGCGCCAATACTGCGCCTGGCTCTGCAGCCGTTCCCCCGACAGCCACCGCCGTTGCCAGGCGGCATAATCCGGGTACTGGATCGCCAGCGGCGGCAAAGGATCGTCCTGTCCAGCCTCGAACGCCCGGTAAAGCTGACTGAGTTCACGCACCAGCACGCCCATCGACCAGCCGTCCGAGACGATATGATGCTGGGTCAGCAGGAAGACGTGTTGCTCATCCGACATCCGGATCAGACGCCCGCGGATCAGCGGCCCGCGCGCAACATCGAACGGCGTGCGCGCCTCTTCATGGCACAGATCCAAAAGCGCAGCCTCAGCATCCGGCCTGTCCCGCAGATCGTGCTCGGCCACCGGCAGTCCCGCATCCGGCGGCAGAACCTCAACCCAGGGCTTGCCCTCCGGTGCGACAAAGACGCTGCGCAGCGCCTCATGACGCGCAAACAGACGGTCAAGGCTGCGCTGCCAGGCGCCGCGGTCGAGCACACCACGCAGCCGCAAGGCCAGTGGAATGTGATAGTTCGTGCTGCCCTCGTCCAGCTGCGCCAAAAACCATATCCGCTGCTGCGCAAACGACAGCACAAGCGGCTCATTGCGCGACACCGTCGCAATCGCCGGCAGGTCTTGCGGACCGGAGCGGCTCAACACCTCGACGATGCTTTCGGCCAGATCGGCAAGCACCGGTCTGGCGAACAGCCTCGTCAGCGGCAGTTCGACCCCAACAGCCCGCGACAGCCGGCTCGAGAGCTGCACGGCCAGCAGCGAGTGGCCACCCAGCTCGAAGAAGTGGTCGTGGCGTCCGACCCGCTCGACACCGAGAAGCTCCGCCCAGATCTCGGCCAGCGCCGTCTCGATCGCGGCGCGGGGCGCCTCATAGGCCGCCCGCGCATAGGCGTCGTCGGCCGGCGCCGGCAGCGCCTTGCGGTCGAGCTTGCCGTTCGGCGTCAGCGGCAGCGCCGCCAGCCGCACGAATGCCGTTGGCACCATGTAGTCCGGCAGCCGCCCGCTCACATGTGCGCGCAAGGCGCCGGCAAGCGCGCCGCCATCGTCCTGCTCCGCTCCCGCCTCGGGCCCACACACGACATAAGCGACAAGGTGCTTGTCGCCGGCGCGGTCCTGGCGCGCCACCACCACCGCCTCACGCACCCAGGCATGCTCGCAAAGCCGCGCCGCGATCTCGCCCGGCTCGATGCGGAAGCCGCGGATCTTCACCTGGTCATCGTTGCGGCCCAGGAACTCCAGAT
>NZ_JAMYRK010000176.1:0-2058 GCF_040321335.1 Mesorhizobium sp. M0437 | reverse complement strand
TCGTTACCGAAGGGATCGAAGTCCCGCCCGAGGCCCGCTGCCTCCGCAACCGCCTTGAACCCCGCATCGAAATCGATGGCCGGCCTGTCGACTGCGTTCTTTCCAAGCGTCTTGCGGTAAAATCGGACGTGCGCGAGTTCGTTTTCCGCAACTTCCTGCATGAATTCGCCGATGGCCGGCGTCTCGAACGAGACTTGCTTTCCGCCAACGACGTCGCCGGATTTCGAGCCGGCATCGGCTGCGTCGATGCCTTTTCCGGTGGTGCCGCGGAGGTAGTATTCAGCCTCCATATATTCGAGGTTGAGCGCAAAGCGGAAAATGTCTTCGTCCTGCACGTCCTCCTGGGCATAGGCGCGAGAAACCGGCGTCAGGCCCGTGGTGGTGGCGAGGGTTGCTCCCAAGCCGAACTGCAACGCTCGACGGCGCGAAATATGAATTGAAGGCGTGACACGGATCCTGACTTCCTCCCAAAAGTCCGCCGGTATCACCTGTTGGCACCTGATCGCGGGCCAGCCTTTCTAACCCCGTCAAACTCGATAAATGTTCCTTCGGTTGTCGCGCATTTTCGCCAAATGTTGTGCTTCGAATCCGAGCCATGACCTTGAGCTGATTATGGGCGACTGATGTCTCTCGTCTTGTCGAGAAGCTAGAGATCACAACTGCATCGATGTAGCCTTTTATGACCAGTGATATCTACGTCATAGGCGTCATTTGCGCTGGCCGGTGCTTCGGCGCCAATACACAAGCGAACGCCGATTGGCTTATTCGATCGAAGCCAAGGGCGACACGGCCGGTCCGTTCAAGGCGCTGCCATCAATGGCAAAGTGCGAGCCGTGGCAGGGGCAATCCCAGCAGCGTTCCAGCGAGTTCCAATGAACATGGCAACCGACATGAGTACATGCGGCCGAGCGCTTGTGGAGCGTGCCGTCCTCATCGCGAAAAGCCGCGACTTTGGTAAGCCCTTCGCGCACGATAGCGCCCTCTCCCGGCCGCAGCTTGTCGGCGGAATCGATTTCGCCAGGCGCGATATACTCGGCAAAACTCTTGATCGCTGTCGCATTCTGCGCCAAATAATCGCCGATCGCGCGTGC
Source organism: Mesorhizobium sp. M0437 (assembly GCF_040321335.1). Taxonomy (NCBI): domain Bacteria; kingdom Pseudomonadati; phylum Pseudomonadota; class Alphaproteobacteria; order Hyphomicrobiales; family Phyllobacteriaceae; genus Mesorhizobium; species Mesorhizobium sp. M0437. The sequence goes on along the minus strand of NZ_JAMYRK010000176.1, from coordinate 967 downwards.
CGTCTTGCGAGAGGGTTCGTAAAGTTCCCGCCAGGGGCTTTCCCCCTTGAGAATCAGGTCGGAAATCAACAGGCCTGCCACGACCCCATGGGTGATGCCCTGGCCGGAATCGCCGGTTGCAACGAAGACACGCCGGTCACCGGGATTGCGACCGATGAACCCGGCATAGTCGACGGTCTCCATCACCTGCCCGGACCAACGGTTGGTTTCCATCCCGACATCGGGCACCAGCCTTTTGGTCCAGGCCGCCAGGGCCGCGAAGCGTTTGCCGGCATCATCGGCCCGTCCTGTTTTGTGGTCTTCACCTCCGACGATCAGGAAGTCGGTCCGACCTTTGCCAGGCTGAAGCCGAACGTAGTGATAAGGGTCTTCAGTATCCCAATACAGCGCATCCGGTAGGATATCGCGCGCGATCTCGAATGACATCGCGTAGGTCCGATAGGGCGCTTGTTTGGTATGAAGGGCGACCCGATCGTTGATCGGCGAGTTGGTGGCGACAACGGCCGATTTGGCAGACACGGCAAAGCCTGAGACCGTGGTTACGCGCACGCCGCCGTCGGTCTCCTCGACCTTGTCGACGATAGTCTCCGCATAAAGCATGCCGCCGCGCGCGCGAATGCCCGCAGCCAGCCCGCGGAGATATTTGAGCGGGTGAAATGTCGCCTGATTGGCGTAGCGAAGGACGGGCGTATCCGAAAAGCCTGCAAACGGCACGCCTGCGGTTTTCTCGACGTCGACACCAATCTTCAGAGCGGCGTCCAGTTCGCGCTCGATGACGGATTCCTTTCTGCCTGACGCCGGAAACAGAAAGCCGTCGAGGCGGCGGAAATCACACGCAATACCCTCCGCCTCTTGGATTGCTTGGATACGGTCGATAACGGCCGACTGGCTTTGGTAGTAGATCCGCGCCAGTTCCTCGCCACGCAATTTGATCAGTTCCGAAAAGTAGTCGTCGCAGATCGATGAC
>NZ_JAMYRK010000175.1:0-2089 GCF_040321335.1 Mesorhizobium sp. M0437 | reverse complement strand
GACCCAGGAGGGCGTCTACGGCGTCAAGTGCGCCCCGCACTACGGCATGGGCATGGTCGCGCTGATCGTTGTCGGCAAGCCGGTCAATCTCGATGCCGCCAAGGCGGTCAACCATCCCGGGAAGGCAAAAACGGTGTTCGCCGACCTGTTCACGCAGGTTCCGGCCAACTGACCAGCATACAGTCCGCCTGCCATAAGAGGGGCAGGCACGGGCCGGACGGACCGAGCGCGGCGGGTTATCCGGCCCTTTTCATTTGAGGATGCAAGTGATGGCAGTTTCACGTCTGCGGGCCTACACCGGGCCTGCGATTCTTTCCTAAGGATTCAGGCCCTTCTTCCTCCTCGGGTCGCTGTATGCCGGGCTCTCCATTCTGCTCTGGCTGCCGATGTATGCAGGCGAACTCGATGCCCACAGTGTGTTTGTCCCGGTCGACTGGCACGTCCATGAAATGCTGTTCGGCTATCTGCCGGCGATCGTTACCGGGTTCCTGCTGACCGCCATTCCCAATTGGACCGGCCGGCTGCCCGTGCAAGGCCTGCCGCTGCTGGCTCTGGTTGTCCTGTGGCTTGCCGGACGCGTCGCCGTTTTCTTCTCGGCGGATATCGGCTGGGAAGCAGCAGCCGTGATCGATGGTTCTTTTCTGCTTGCTGTCGCGGCCGCGGCGGCCCGCGAGATCGTCGCAGGACGGAACTGGCGCAACCTGAAAGTACTGCTGCCACTTGCCGTCCTAGCGTGCGCCAACGGCGCGTTCCATATCGAGGCACACCTTCAAGGCATATCCGACATTAGCCGCAGGCTCGGCATGGCTGCGGCGATCGTGCTCATCTCGCTGATCGGTGGGCGCATCATTCCGAGCTTCACGCGCAACTGGCTCGTCCGCGAAAATCCTGGCAGGCTGCCTGCGCCGTTCGATCGTTTTGACATCGTATCGATAGCCAGCTCAGCCATCGCCCTGGGAGCATGGACGTTCGCTCCTAGCGACAGCATCTCAGGCATGCTTATGGCCGTCGCCGCGATCTGCCAGGCGTGGCGTCTGTCCCGCTGGGCTGGCGAGCGCACCTTGCGGGATGCGCTGGTACTCATGCTCCATCTTGCATATACCTTCGTGCCTGTCGGTCTTGCCTTCGTTTCGGCGTCGATCTTCTATCCTGCCATCGTGCCGGCTGCTGCAGGGCTCCACGCACTCGGAACTGGCGCGGTCGGCGCGATGACACTTGCCGTGATGACCCGCGCAACGCTCGGTCACACCCGGCGAGACCTTAAGGCTGGAAAAGGCGCCTCGTTCATTTTTGGAGCCGTCCTGCTCGCAGGATCATTGAGGATCCTGGCCGTCTTCGTCCCCTATGACGTGGTGATCGACATGGCCGGCACCGCCTGGTTGGCGGCATTTGCCGGCTTCATTCTGATCTATGGAACTGCGTTGATGAGGCCAACCGCGCGGTGACGAAGGGCGACGGGCTGGCTCGCGACGTCGAGAAGACGTGACCCCGCTATTCCTGTTTTTCAGACGATGCCAAGTCGGCTAAAGATTCTGCTTGCCCATCCCGGGTGGTCCCGCACCAGCCTGAATCCCAGATTATCGGGAGGCGTGCCAACAGCACAGCCTCCGCTTTTCCCGTCACTGACGAAGTTCGACATATAGGCTCTGTGAAGCCCTTCAAGGACGTGGACGCCGCAATTGTCGACCGAACTCACAACACCGCTTCCATCCGCAGCCAATGTGGTGCGGACATAACAGGTCGACGTCCACTCCCAGACGTTGCCGGAAAAGTCGGCGAGGCCCAGGGAATTGAGACCAAAAGAGCCACGGCTCTTGGGCAACGGGTCCGGTTCGCGATTGAGGTCCACCTCGGCCTTGTAGCTGGTGAGCCAACGTCTGGCGGGGTTGTTGGCGTCGTTTTCGACACCCTCGAATTCGCCTGCGAACCGCTCCGCCGCGGCAAACGCCCACTCTTCGTCGGATGGCAGCCGCCATTGGTCGCCGGTCACTTCTGAATACCATCGGGCGTATGCGTTGGCATCGAGATAGCTGACGCCGGTCACGGGAGCGGTGGCGGGGATCGTGCGCGTCTCCTGTGCCGGCTGGCA
>NZ_JAMYRK010000174.1:0-2146 GCF_040321335.1 Mesorhizobium sp. M0437 | reverse complement strand
TCTACGGCGTCTACACGAACGTGGCGAAATATTCGGAATGGATTTCAAGCACTATCGGTTCGCAGTAAGGCTCGGAGGCTGATTCAGAACTCTTCGTTGAACATTGCTTGGCCAAGCGTGGCTAACCTCGTTTCAATTGGAAGCTTGAGGCTTTATGTTGCAAACGACTCGGAGGCCGACGGTCGGCAAGCTGTAGGCGCCAGCGGCCGATCCCACATTACGTGGCGAGAGCGTCCGCGGCATCTCTCCGATAGCGCCCATGCGCAGCGATGAAACGCGAGTCGCGAACGATCCGCCCATAACAGTAGCAGGCTTCTGGCATTTTTTCTCATTAAGAGAGTCTTTGATTTCGCATTGATCGGTCGCAGCAGTGGCCCATTCCCACAAGCTGCCGGTCATGTCATGCAGGCCGGAGGCGTTGGCCGGCAAGGAGCCGGCCGGGCTCGGGCCAGAGCCGTCCAGGCCGTCGGCGCATCCCCAGCATACAACCCTGCTGACGAGGATCTCGCTGCCCTGAGTTGTCCGAGGGCCCTTCTCAGCAGCGCTCCACTCCGAACTGCTAGGCAGCCGATATTCGCCTGTGCAGCCTGTACTGCCTCGCTCCTTGTTGAGCCACTGAATGTATTCGGCCGCATCCTGCCACGTAATCCCGCCGACCGGCATATTGCCCCGGCGGCCGCTGGTGTCCTCAATATAACGACCGCACGCTGCTTCCCGATAACATGCATCCCATTGGGCATAGGTGAGTTCCGTCTTGGCGAATGCGACCCGCCTCCCCTTGACCGCTGGAACTTCAACCATGACCGGGCAGTCCGCACACTCGGCAAAAGTCCCCGGCAGTAGCTTCTCCAATTCTGCGTTGCGCCTGGCGGTGATCATCTCCTCCTCGCTGATGGTGATCGCCTGACCCGCCTCATGCGGTCCACGAGGCGAGAGAAAAACGTAGTCGCCAAGCAGCGCAAAATTGACAGTTTTGCCTTCTTCCTTCGGGACGACGGCAAACATTGTGTCATTCGGCACGCCGTTGCGGAGCGTCTTTTTCGCGACTTGTTCCTTGATGAAGACCGCCAGTTCAAACCCGAGGATTAGGCCATCCCCATCCCTGTCGGCTTCGCCATTCAAACCCGTGATGAAAGCCTCGGAGAAAGGATTGTTTATATCTGGCACCGTCTGCTCGTCGCTGCCCGCGGTCAGGATCAACCGGGCGTCGTGGGCAAGCAGTTCCGATACCCACGACCGGCCTTCATCCGTCAACGCCTGTACCGGCTTCTTCTTGACGATCTCTGACGCTGTGTCACCTCGCGTGATCAGCGGGATCATGGCGCCAGAAAAGCAAGCGTTGAAGAAAAGATAAACATGTTTGGAGGCGACCTCGCGCAATGCGGCGCTCAGGTCGTTGACTGAATAGGCGGTGTCTGCGATGTCACGCGGTAGCGGCTTCGTATCGCTCGCCATCAGGTAGCCATAACCCTTCGGGTCGTCCTTGCCGGCCGCAAAGCCGTGCGTGGCGATATATATCACAAGTCGGTTCTCGGGCGACCGACCATAGGTGCGGATAAATTCAACCACCTGCCGTCGCAGTTCCTCGTGCGTCATGCGGCCGCTCTGGGGTTGCGGGGGCACGAAGAAACCGTGCATTTGCAATGTCGCGGCGACCTGGCGGACCTCGCTTTCCACGCCCGGAAGCTGCCTCATATTGTCGAAATGTGAGATGCCGATGACCAACGCAAAGCTGCGAGTCGGACCAAGTTGCCTCTCGATCGCCGCGGCAATCTTTTCCTGCTCGGCCGTCTTGGCAAGCGCCAGCGCACTCGGGCGGGCGGGCTGGAGCAACATAGCCGACGCGAGCACGAGCATGGACAACTTAAGCCAAAGGCTCTTCATGTTCTCCTCCTATTCTTCAATGGGCGCTTCCGACACCAAGGCGCTGGCATAGTCCGCCGCGGACCCATCCACGATGTGGGTGATACGGTAGGCCTGCGATAGGAGCTTCCCTATCCGCACCGCTTGCGTCTCATCCCGCAGCGCCCGCATACGCCGCGCCCGCGCCTCGACCACGAGGTGCAGTTCGACTCCCGCACCACGGCATTCTCGGCTGCGGTCAGCAACTCTGGTCCCCGTAGCGGGCATACCGCGACCGAGAAAT
>NZ_JAMYRK010000173.1:0-2172 GCF_040321335.1 Mesorhizobium sp. M0437 | reverse complement strand
GTTTCACATTATCCGTGTGGCCAACGATCGTGATTGGCCCTGGCTCGTGCTCAAGGGCTGCGGCAATCTGTGTGGCCAGTGGCAGAAAGTCGGGCTTCACTTCGGTCTTCCCCGGCTGAAACAACAATTGATTGTTGATCTCCACTACGATGAAGTCGCCTTTTGTGCCGATGGTCATCCCGCCGAGCTCGACTTGCGTGGACAGTGCTGAGCGGATGCGGTCGATCTGGCCGGTCACGGCAGGCGAGGCGGCTGTCACCGGTTTGGCGAGTGGGGGTACCACACTGGCGCGCTCGATCGTCAAAGTCGTCGTGGGATTGAGCGCCAGCAATTGTCTGGCTGCAGCATCGCCTTCATCGGTCATGAACGCCCGCAACGTGAAAAACGCGGCCGTCACCAGGGCTGACGCCGCTGCAGCAACTCCCCAGAGCGGCAGGCGGGTCGAAGACGGCACCATCATAGCGGCCATGCCTTGCCAGCGGGGGGAGATGTCCTCTCCGGCGCGGGCCCTGAAGTAGCGAAGCGTCTCGTAGACGTCGCGCCGCACAGGTTCGAGACTGGTATCGTCGCGCGCCAGGCCACGATACTGGCCCTCAAATCCCAGGGATAGGCAGACATGCATCAGCTCGAGCAGGTCTAAGTGTGGCTCAGGATTGGCCAGCACCTTGTTCAGTGCTTCGTAAAAGCCGCCGCCGGTGGGCTCGATGTGAAAGAACCGCGACAGCATACTGTGCTGTGCCCAGGTGTCCTCGCCGGCCCAAGGCAGGTTGCCGACAAGATCGTCGGCCGTTTCGCAAAGGCCAAACTTCGCTATCCGCGCATCCTCTTCGGTAACCCCTGACTTCTCCAGCGTCCAGTCGAACCTCTCCATCGCCTCGGCGATATGTTCGGCCAATGGCGCCGCCTGTCTTTCGACCGGCACGAGCCTGAGATGCCCGAACAGGACGAGCAACGGTGCTGACCCAGCGAGGATCGGATTTGCCGTCGAATATTTTACCGTGTCTGCGGCGCCGAGCAGCACCTCCTGCTGAATGCTCGGCCTTGACCCGGCCGCCTCGGCTCTGACCGCTGTACCGGACGATGCTCCCTGATAAAGAATGGTTCCGGATCTCCAGTCCGGCGGCATATGCCGACCTATGTCAGGATCGAAAACTGTCGATTCCTTGACATGCGGGGGCGCGACGGTCTTCGCAATCGGTTCGTTTGCGGCTGGTTTCGCATTCTGCCCGCGTCGTGGATTGGTGCGGATGACGGTCTTGCGGACCGGGCCGAAAGGATCGTCCTTCGAACTCATCGCCGATATGCCGCTGCCGTGCAGTGTCCGCGCTCGCGTGCGAGAGGCGCCAGATCTTTCCTGGCTGGATAGGGCAGGCAATGGTCCTTCCGGCAAGGCGGTCCGGAGCTACAAGAAACAATGGCGCCGCAATGTGACATTTGCCGCAGACCCCCAGGTCAATCAGGCTTACCCGCTTGGCGAACTGTCGTATGTGATCGTAGTCCCAGATGTTGTCGATTGGAACATGATGCGGCGCGCCGATGCGTTTTTCTTCGTCTGCTAAAGCGCCGCAATCTGTTGGGCCGGTCTATTTTTGCTTGTCAGCTTTTGCATACGCTTCGCCAAAATAGGCCAAGAATATATCAAGCATGCCGTTTTCGTGTGGTTCCTCCATGCTCCTCCACGTCCCGACAAACGCGTCCCATGCTTGGGCCTTCTTCGAGGTAAACGATGTCGGCGGGAGCTTTTTACCGATCGCCTCCGGCGAAAGGTCATCAACCAGTCGCGAGAGCGCTGCTTGCATAGCGGCATAGGTGGCAAATTCGTGCGCCTTGAGATCGCGGAATGCGTCCTCGATGCTGTGCCTGGCATCGAGATAGCCGGCCCTGCGCCGCGCGAACATGATTTCGAGTATGTCGTCGGTGCCTGGGACAAATTTGAGAGGATTGTTTTCAGCGGAGCTTATCATCGTCCGGTGTGGGCTCTTGGTTAATGTCTTTGCAGCCGCACGTGCCTTCAGCAGCATGGCCAGTTGCTCGACCACCGTGCGCAGCACCGCGCCGATTTCGGCAGCGACTTCATGCGGATCACGCAACTGGAACAATTCCGGCGAAATGCCTGCGGCGATTGCAATTTCCCGCAGCACCTCGTCTGTCGTCGAAGGCAAGGTTGCAGGC
>NZ_JAMYRK010000172.1:0-2179 GCF_040321335.1 Mesorhizobium sp. M0437 | reverse complement strand
GCTTGGGCGATGGTGTAGTCGATCGCAAACACCGGCTCCTCATCCGTCAGCGTCAAAGCCAGCGGGCCGTCGAGGAAACTGACATGGTTGAGCGCCAGGATGGGTGCCGGGCCGGCCGCCTTGAGGTTTTCCAGCCCCTCCACCTCCAGACGATGGAAGGCTCGGAACAGAATGGAAACGAAGTCGCGGAAGGCGTTGGTTGGCAGATATCTCAGCATCAGCCAGGCGGCGACCATGTTGAGTGCGGCGAGGCCGAACAGGATACCTCCAGTGGAGACGCCCGCTGCTTGAATTGCGGCGACGAGTATGCCGCCCACAGTCATGAAGCCTGCATTGACGATGCTCACCGCGGCGACGACGCGAGCGCGGCTGGCTTCGGGCGCCCAGGCTTGTACCGCGGCGAAGGTCGGCACGACAAGAAAGGCGCTGGCAATAGCCATGCCGGCAAGGTCGATCGCAACGTGGACCGTGTTTGGCCCGGCGAAGAATATTGCGAGCGTTTCGGCCCCGAGCGAAGGCTGCATACTCCAGATGGTCCAGGCCAGGTCCAAGCCGAATAGGGCCATCAACGCAGTGCCAACCGGGGCTGGCAAGAGCACGATGCGGCCCTGCGACATCCCTGCGGCTATGGCAGAGCCAAGGGCGATCGAGACGGCGAACACCGCGAGATAGGCGGTGACAGCGATTTCTCCGCCACCGAGCGAATCCTTGACCAACGCAGGCAGGATCGAAAGGACAATGGCCCCGATCAGCCAGAACCACGACGTCATCAGTCCGGCGCGCCAGATCCGCTTGTCGGCACGCAAACCGTTCACCTGTCGCCAGGTCGAGCGAAAGATGTTTTTGTCGATGACTAGGTCGGGAGCCGCAGAACCGGTGGACGGAATGTAGCGGCTGACAAACCAACAGGCCACGGCAAGGGTCATCATGATCGGCCCGAACACCGAGACGCCAATGCCATCGGCCGAGACGACGCCTCCGGCGATAGTGCCGCCGAGGATGGCGGCGAAGGTTGCCGATTCGATCCAGGCATTGGCGCGAGGCAATTCCTTGCGCTCGAGATGATCCGGCAAGATGCCGTACTTGATCGGTCCGAACAGTGCCGAGATGATGCCGAACATGAGCAACGCCATCATCAGCACCGGGATCGACGACAGCGCGATTCCAACGACAGCGACAGCCGCAGCGGCGATCTCGGTGAATTTCAGCCGACGGGCGATGAGCGCCTTGTCGAACCGGTCGGCGATCTCGCCACCAAGGGCGGACAGGAGCAGGAAAGGAGCCATGAAGACGGCACCCGCCAGCGTGACCAGTGATGCTGCCTTGTCCGCCGCCAGGGTGAACAGAATAAGGAACACCAGCGTGTTCTTGAGGAAATTGTCGTTGAAGGCGGACAGGAACTGCGTCCAGAAGAGAGGCGCAAAGCGCCGTGACGTCATCAGATGGCTGTTCGTATAGCCGTTCGTGGCGATTTCCATTGGGGCGGCTTCCATTGGGCAAGACCGTTGAAGATCGTGGTCGTATCGATCAGCGGTCTTGCGCGGTTTGAGCTTCTTGTAGTGGGAACCCGGTTACACTTCGTTACTGCGGCTCGCATCGATCAGCGGCTTTTGGGTTTTGGAGTCTTCTAGCCAGTTCATGAAGCGGCTTGCCTCTTCCGCGTCTCGCAGGGTCTTGGTGATGGTGATCGAGGTATGCACGAGCCTGGTCGCGGCCATCGGGCAGAACCCCCTGGCGGCAAACCTTGCTCCATGAAATTGATGCCGCCGTCTTCATCCAAGCGGCGATAGCGAAAGTGGCATGGTCAATGTTTGCAGGCGCTTGAACCCTTGGGAGCGTAGCTGTTGGAGGTCATCGATATTGTCTTTTGGTTTCAGGTGTAGGTTGGGCCGGCGTTGGTCTGTTTCAGGTTCGATACAATCAAGCCGGTCTTGCCACAGTCTTTGACGTCGGGCGAGTGTTGCTCCGCAGCTGCGCGCTACAGACGGCGGTCGCCAGCCAGCTTGAGGCGCAGTTGCCGCAACCACTCGCCATCCTCTCCGAGCGGAACGCAGGACGGCTACGCGAATCTGAGCACTGCCAAGTCGGCCTAATTTTCCACTGCCGAATAGACGATGAAACGCGTAAGCGAGTTTCCGGACCGGAAGGTATGCGTTGGGTTGTCCAAACGATGCAGAGA
>NZ_JAMYRK010000171.1:0-2197 GCF_040321335.1 Mesorhizobium sp. M0437 | reverse complement strand
GCCAGTCCAACTGGCGGTTACTAGACGTTTGGCCAACTCATGCGCCTAAGGTTGTCTACGGCTCGCGCGCACCTGGCAAGCCCGCCCCCCCAAGTCCCCGCTTGGTGCAACAGCGCCCGTCCGGCCCCGCCGCACCCAACCGTGCGGCGGGCTTTTTTCCGCGGTGGAACACCGGCGCGCAGGGAAGTTCGGCAAAGGCAGCAAACCCTTCGCCTCACAGTATTGCTGCGGGATCGCTTGTCCTGTCGCCCACGTGTCCATCGACAAGGTCATATCGACCGACAACGCTCGCTAGGGCTTCCCGATGATGGGAGTCATGCTTGGTCCTTTCTCGGCAGAGAGCCGGCCACAAGCCGAAGGCGTTCATAAAGAACAGCCTCGTCGAACTCGCCGTCCGAGAAGAGTGCCATTGCGGTCATGCTCAGGCGCTCCGCTTGCTGGCTACTAACCGAGATACCGGCCTCGGCGCAGACACGATGAAAGACCACTGTTTCAACAAGGCCAAATCGCCAGGATAATATGCCACTCATTGAGACAGGCCCATGGCAGCTGCTTCGACGATCGCCTCGGTTGCTCTTCGTCGGATGCGACCAAACAAGGCGCAGCCTGCCTAATTTGCTTCAGTGCCGTTTTCATCGAAACTGTGTCGCCATACTCGGCCCTATTTAGAAATGCAGCGATGCTCCTAGAACTGGAGTTACCCTTTGCGCATTGCTCATCCAATCCATCCCCAAAGACACGCCCCGTTGGGACTATTCCCGATTGGCTTCAATTGGATGTAACAAACGTACGGTTGCTCCACCGTTGCTTAGCCGCTCAGTCCGGAATATTGGCGAAAATTTATTCGGCCTGCGTCTTAATGCGATGGCTGTATTTGGAGTGCGGGTGCATGCTACGGAGCTCTGGCCTTGGCCGGCTGTCCTTTATCGAATTCCAAATGCCCACATTGGTCGAGAAGCCACCCAGGACCTTGCAGGCCTTCAACCTCCCACACCTACGGCAAGGGTGGTCCTGTTCTAAGCGCTCGTTCGACGAACCTCGGCAGATCATCGTCGGTAGCGGGCCTACCTCTTCCGAGGCGGCGCCACGTCCTCGAGTCCAACATTTGCGAGTAGAGCGTCAGAGCCTCATAGCGAAGCCAGATGCCACGTCCGTCCAGCTCAGCGTCGTGAACAACAATGTCTCGCTATATGGGGACTATGACTTTGACGTCGCTATTGGCCTGGTCGAGACGGACGCGAACGGCGCCATCAGGTATGAAGATGGCGGCAGGCACCGTGCACGAGTTCGCTATACTATCCGGCATATGTGAGCGTAGGTGCGCGAAAATATCCCATGGAGATGCCTCTGCACCGGTCCAGTATGCTGCCGTGGTCTTCGGCGGCCTGATGGCGGGGCTGGCAGCGCGTTTCTTTCTGTCGGCCAAGCGGCGCGTTTCGTGCCGGACATGACCAACCGACGCGGCTGGCTGGCGATCATCATCGTCATCGCCGGCCTGTGGCGGCCCTACCCGATTTTGGTAGCGGCACTAGTGTTTTCCTTCCTCGATGCGCTGCAATTGCAAATCCAAGGCATCGGCATAGCCATTCCCTACCAATCTATGTTGATGATGCCCTATGTTGCGGCGATCATCGCGCTGATGATCCGTCGCTCGCGGGCCAGCGCCCCGGCCATGCTCGCGTGCCGTACGCACGGGAATAGGGCAGCGCTGTCCGAAGTCGCTGCTCGCTTTCAGTATACCCGACCAGCACGGCTGCCGACATCGAGCGCGTCCAAGCTTGTCTGGAGGCGATGAAAGCGAAGCTTGCCGGCTTGATATTTGCGGGGAATAGGGTTTGTTGCGGAATAATGAATTATTTGCCTGCTTGGCAATAAACAGTTCATCCATTTCAACGTGCGCCATTAGACAAGAGGAAAACTCGATGACCGTTTCTCCAGACCAAAACGACCAGGCTGATCTCGTACGAATTACCGCCGACATCGTTTCCGCCTATGTTTCGAACAATCCTCTGCCGGTCGGCGAGTTGTCGAAGCTGATCGGGGACACCCATGCCGCTTTGCAAGGGGTCGGCAAGCCCGTGGCTCCGGCCGCAGTCAAACTGGACCCCGCGGTGTCGATTAAGATCTCGGTGACACCTGATTTCATCATCTGCCTGGAAGACGGGAAAAAGTGCAAATCTTAGAAGCGGCATAGCAG
>NZ_JAMYRK010000170.1:0-2231 GCF_040321335.1 Mesorhizobium sp. M0437 | reverse complement strand
CAACACATAAAGGATCACCGCTTCGTCGTAGCCTTGCCAGCGATAGCGCAGGAAGCCTTTTCCGGGCCGCCAGCCATGGGTGACGGTGGCGCCGCCGTTCTGCGCCCATCGCCAGTCGGCGCGCCGGTAGAGCGCATCGGCAAGCCGCCGGATTTCCAGTTCGGATTCATCGTCCTCGCCAAAATAGGCGCCGCCGGCCAGAGCACCGGCAAGCAGAAGCGCCGTATCGACCGTGGACAGCTCACACTTCCAGACGCGGCGGCCGGTCTCCATGTCGAGGAAATGGTAATAAAAGCCCTTGTGGCCCGTTGCGTCGGCTTCGGGCCCTTGCGGCGCGTTCCAGAAGAAGCGAAGCGTGGCGAGCGTCCGTTCAGCGGCGGCGGCGCGCGTCATGAAACCGCGCTCGACACCGACGGGATAGGCCGACAGGGCGAGCCCGACGGCGGCGATGCTGGCCGGTGACCCCGGGGTGTTGCGGTCGGCGATCAGGCCATTCGCAGGGTTGGCCTCTTTGAGAAAATAGTCGAAGGACAGGCGCTGGATGTCCGAGAGAAGCTCGTCGTTTTGCGGGTGGTCGCTCGATGCATCCATGGCTATCGATATAGAGGGGTTCGCTGCGCTTCCCACCTTTTTGGTCGACTTGTCTCCTATGCGCCAGCCGCGAAACGCGTGCCCTCCCGTGCGAGCGGGTTCGTTCTGCGATCCCTTTCCGGACGTTGATGGACACAGATAGATGACCGAGCATTCGTCAAAATCATGATCGAACTGGCGTCGGACGGCCGAACTGCGTTTGATATTCCTTTGGGCTGATACCCGTGCGTTTGCGGAAGTGATGTCGCAGCGTATCCGCTGAACTCATGCCCACGGCCGCGGCGATCTCTTCGATGCTGTGGTGGCGACCAATCAGGAGCTGCTTCGCCTCCTCAAGGCGCTCGGATCCAGCCATTCGCCTGGAGGCGATCCCGTCGCTTTGGTGAAGCGTCGTATAAAGGTCCGCAAGCTCATGTGGCATTCCGATGCCATTCGCTCCAGCGTTCAGGCGCCGCCGAGTTCAGCCCTCATCTTGTCCAGCAGTGGCGCAACTTCTGACCCACGCCGTGTCGGAACAGGTCGTTCAAGGAATTGCGCCTGCCCACCGGCACGGTGCGCCGGCATTATAAGCCTTCGAGCCACGGAGTTGGCCGCATCAGCTCCAAAGTCCTGGCGAACGATCTCGATCAGAAGGTCAATGCCGGCGGCACTCCCGGCGGACGTGAACACGCGGCCATGCGAGCGGTAGAGCGAGGCATGGTCCACGGCCAACTTTGGATACTGGCTGCGCAGTGCATCAGCGTAGCGCCAATGCGTCGTCGCCGTTCCGCCATCGAGAAGGCCCGTAGCGGCCAGCACGAATGCACCCGAGCAGATCGACGCCAATCTTGCCCCTCTGTCATGGGCGTGACGCAACCGCTGGACGAGAGTTTGAGGTACAGGTTCGTCGACCCCTTTCCATCCTGGAACGACGATAATATCGCCCTCATCGATTAATCCGATGCCATGATCCGGCGTCAGCAACAAGCCACCATTCGCACGAAGGGGGCCTTCCTCGATGGCGCAGCTTGCGAACCGGTACCAGCTTTCACCCATTTCAGGTCGCGCCAAACCGAAGACTTCGGCGACTATGCCGAACTCAAGGTGCAAAGACCATCGTAGAGAAGCGCGACAACGAGGGGGCCGTTCGTGTTTGGCATGATATACCCGTAGTATGTCATTCATGCCAATTGCAAGGTGATATCCTAGTCAGCCACATGGAGAGCGAACAAGAACAAAAAGGAGATCACCTTGTCCTCCACCGTCACAACCGTTCCCGCTGCTCCGAGCGAAATCGCACGCGAACACTTCTCAGCCGAATTTCCTTCGAAACGGACTGTTGGGATGTTCATGATGCGCTGTCGCGCGAACCCGATTTCGTCCTCCTCGATGTCCGCAGCCCTTCGATGTTCGCCCAAGGTCATGTCCACGGGGCCATCAACTTGCCCCATGGCAAGATTGTCCGCTCAAAGCTCGAGCGCTGGTCCGACCAAACCGTATTCGTCACCTACTGCGCCGGCCCTCACTGCAACGGTGCCGCCCGTGGGGCGCTTCGCCTTGCGGAGCTCGGTCGCCCGGTGAAGATCATGGCTGGCGGCGTCACGGGTTGGCTCGATGAAGGCTTCGAGTTGGCGAAAGGTTCAGACACATGACCATTGGGA
>NZ_JAMYRK010000169.1:0-2251 GCF_040321335.1 Mesorhizobium sp. M0437 | reverse complement strand
AGCTGAGTCGTTCGAAGGCGACTACTAGGCCATACCGATATGCGACTAGCGAAAGGGCCGAAATCTGGATGTTGCGCCACACCCGTGAAATCAGAGATGTTTCGGCTACGATCAAGATGCGGGCGAGCGCACTGCCTTAATTCATGGATCGCAAACGGCACATTCGCCAAGATCCTTTCATCGGGGCATGACGACTTCCACTGGCTGCCAAGCGCAACGAACTGAGGCGCCAGCGAGAGGCACGGCAGAAAGCGGTCCGAACACTGCGAGCCTAGTAGGATCTGACGGCGGCCGAGGTGAGCACTTTTGCGTTGCGGATCAACTTGAGCGCCTCGTCCGTCGTCAGCCCGCATTTTCGCGCATAGAAGGCGGCCTCCTGAGTCTCCTCTGGAGAAGGTGGCACCTGACGCGCATCGAGCTTTCGTTTCTGCTTTGCCATTCAGTCTGACTGCGTGAATCAGTTAGTCAGCTAATCTGTCACTTTTGGGGGCGCGAGAGCAAGCTTTCGTGCTGTGAGTTCCAACCGATCCCGGCAACTGCCGGCAATCACCGCCTCCGGGCACGAAGTACAAAAGCGGAAGCAGGTGACTAAGCAATCTGCACGAGGTTGGTTCCGGCCGCGGAACTTTGCTCCTCATATCGAGTTGGCGTTTCTCAATGGAGAGAGAGCCATGTCGAAAAACACCCGTTTTGAAAAAGAGCTGGCCGGCAAGCCGCAACCAGAGGCGGACGCGAGGGGCCAGTCCGAGAAGAACCACAAAGGGGGAATGGAACGACGGCGTCTCTCGTGCCAACCCTCGCGTCCTATCCGGAAAGGATGACGTTCCCGCATAAGTGGAAAAAGTAGGGACGACTGCACAGCAACTGTTCATGCGCAGTCCCGGAGCCTCATTCCGCTGGCTCATAGGCGAGAGCCGTCCGCATCTCGGACCGCATTGACGAGCACCCAAGATCGAGGCCCAACCGGGATTCACATGAACCGATTTCTCTTTGTAGTTGCTGACTTTTTGTCCCGGCCGCCCGGCTTTTATCTGATCATCGTGGCCATGATAGCCTGCACTGCGATGGTCCCTTTCGGCCTAACAAGCGTAATCACCTATGCGCTTTCAGTAGCAGCGATTGTGATTACCGGCGTTGTTCTGATCCAGGGTTATCGCGACACTGCTGCCATCCATGCCAAGCTCGATGAGATTATCGTTGCATTGAAGGAAACGAGGAACAATGTCGTAGGGCTGGAGCACGCCGAGCCTGAGGAAATCAAGGCCCATTTGGCGCGGCTCGAAATGGAAGCGGCTGCGGCTGATCGAGAAACCAAGCACGGGGGAGTCTCTGGCGCGTGAGCGCTACTCAAAAGCCATCATGGGCAAGCTGAGTCCAGCAGGACGCGGTCGCTCAAGGTCCCGCCAGCGGCGGCCAAGCGCCACGAGATGCGCGGCAGCGGTAAGCGTAAGCGGAGGGCGGTTAATCTAACGTATGCGCATTGTTTGGTAGTCGGCAAGAAAACTGGCTGTTGCAAACCGGGATGGACGCGAGCGGGCTCGCCGGACTTGCCGCTAGGGCGCAGCTCGACTGGTTGTGCCGCGGTCGCAATGTCGAAATCATAGCGGCCTATCGTATTCGGTGGGAGTGCATCTTTCGCCGACCTGGCGGAAGCACTTCCAAGCCATGTTCAGGTCTCCCGGCTTTGACCGCGCCATGTGGAAGCGCACCGCCGTCGAGCGCTGCCGCATTCTCAAGAGAATGCCGACGCCGCGGAATTCGTCGGCATAGCGATGGCCGGCGAAGCCTGCCAGCGGTCCAGATGGCGAGAGCAGTATGGGCTCACACCATGTCTCTAACAACCGCGTCGAATTTCGTGAGGCCTACGCTCGGAGGCCTTTGGGTAAAAAGTCCCTGTTCGATTGCGGCCGCCTTGAAGGCATCGATCGCAGCTTGTTGGTTGCAATGACCGGCCAAGCATTCCTTGATCATTCGGACGGCTTCGAGCCGCTGCGGCTTGGCCACGTGTGGCCATGGTTGTTCAAGGGCTTTCGCAGCATCGGATATTGATGCAACCACCATCGGCTTGCAATTCAGGTAAATTGTAATCGGAATGAACGCCGGCATTTTCTCGCTCGCCAGGGTTGAACGCGGCTAAACGCGAAGAAAGGGCGGAGGTTGCATGAACGCGCGTCTTCGCGATTTCAAGCCCCGCTACCCGATGCAATTGAGACTGAACAGGCTCTTCTCGGGGCAACCTAAACTCAAATGA
>NZ_JAMYRK010000168.1:0-2319 GCF_040321335.1 Mesorhizobium sp. M0437 | reverse complement strand
CTTGCCTGCACGGTCTGTTGATAGTGGCGTTTGATCCTGACATTGCTGGCCGGGAACTCAGCTTCGTTGCTGCCGTAGTTCAGCACAAAACCAGTGTGCTCCTCAGCCACTGCGCAACCGCCATCACGCTCACACACGATTTTGGCAGCCGTCCTGCAGTCCCATTTCAGTGAAGCGGGCCACATAGGATTGTCCACGCTTGATCGCGGCTTGTCGCTCTGACCAGCCGCCGTCAACACTGCGCCTGTGTTCAAAATCACAGTGGACAGGAGAAGCGCCTTGAACATTACAAACCTCCCTGAATTACGACCCCATAGTACCTCGTCCTGCGTGATCGCCTGGCTCGTGGCATGTTGAGATTGAACCAGCTTTTCTGGCGCACGCCGTTCGCGTCATCATACTCGATGAACCAGGGATTTCCGCGCACCGGTCGAGGGATGGCGTAGTAGGTGGGGCCATTCCCAAGGGATTGCCCTCGATCGTTCCCCGCGGTTTGGATTGTTGCTGCAACCACCTTACCGTCGATTTCGATTTGGACCTGTCGAGATCCGTCTCCATGATACCCGCCGAGGCCGCTGTCTTTCACAACGACGGGCAACGTGAGCCTATCGGATGAGATGCGCCAGATGCTCCGTTCTTGACCCAGTCCGGGCCGGTCGGAGTTGGCGCCAACCGCTTGCCAGCCAGACGGACAATCCTCATACTTCTCAAATTTCGCGGCGCTTGAGTTGGCTTGCGGACAGATGGCCAGTTAAAACCCGGGGCTTCCATCGCCGCAATCAACTTGTAAATTGGCGGATGGCACGAGGGGGTACCCTGCCAGTCGCCGGATAGACATAGGAGCACCTGGCAGCCCCATTCCGACGTGCATCGAGCAACCCTTTATCGGGCGGTAAATAGTGTGGAGGGATGTCCAGCCGCCCCTTTGTCTGGTGAATGAAGTACGGCGGGGTTTCAGCTTTGGTTTCATGATGAAAGGTTTCCAACCTGCAAAGAAAAAGGAGAGAAAATGTTCCGTTATCTAGCGCGCCGTTATGATCGTAAGCACATCCTGAGATCATTAGAACGTCAGAGGCGTATTCATGATAAGCTGATTCCATTTTTTCATGATGGTTCTGACGAATTGGTCTTCAATGAAATTTCCAAAGGCGAGGTGTTTTTCGCGCCTATATTGCCGGCTGCTCCGTTAAGGGAAGAAGCGGATAGTGTTACCTTCCAATCTGATATTTCAACTGAAGACGAGGCGAACAACACGTTTGAATGCGTTGTTACCGACAGTGGATTGAAACAACATGCGCTTGTTGTGTTTCATCATTGGTATGCTCGGAGCCGGTATCCGGCATTTTCCAAATACTTCGCTGGAAAGGGCATAACGGTTATTGAAGCTACACTTCCGTATCATTTTGGGCGGGCTTCGAATGACTATTCTGAGGAAAAGCTTTTCAACGCGAATTTAGGGCGCACTGTCCAGTCGATGAGACAGGCTGTCCTAGATGGCCGTAAGATTGTTCGTTGGCTTTATAGTCAGGGGTATCAGAAAATCTCGGTTGTAGGGATGTGTTTGGGTGGCACTGTTGCGGGTCTCGTTGCTGCCCAAGAGCAGAAGGTTGATAAGGCGGTTCTCATGGTATCGCCGGGAAGCCCTGCTGATCTCGTCTGGACTGCGGAGACCATGACGGCCTTACGTGGTCGTATTGAACCGTCCATGTCACTGGAAGGACTAAGAACCGCTTGGGGTCTCATCGATCTAGAGAAGCATCTTTTCGGCCTTACACGTCCTCGTCTGGATTTGATGTTCTTGCTCGGTAAGGACGATACGGTTGCCCGCCCAGGAGGCTCTGAGCGTCTCATTGAGTTGCTGGCGAAGTGCAATCTTCCACCTGAGGTCGTGCGGCTGAATTGTGGGCACTCATCTATTGGAATGTTCCCCTACAATTTGATCGCGGCTCGGAAGGTTCTTCGTTTTTTGAAAGAAACCCCGACCCTGTCAGAGCTTTGGGAGGTTCGCGGGTTTCGCTACGACTTTAGCGAAGTTTGAGCTATTTGATGGCTCCGCGCCGGATCGCGGCCAGGGCGCGCGGGATGCGGTTCGGTCCCTCCCCTGCCCTCCCCCGACCAGGTCGCGCATGCGCGACAGCTCATCAACGACGATATCAAGCCGGCCGAGGTCGCCCGGCTCCTGAAGGTGCATCGCGCGACCTCAGCCCTCGCAGTTCAGCCGAGAGTACAAGAGCATCTTTGGCAACTCGCCGATTGCGGATCTGCAGCTCTGAACTGTACCGGGCCACTTGTGACAATGAACGACCACCTTGCTTAAAG
>NZ_JAMYRK010000167.1:0-2332 GCF_040321335.1 Mesorhizobium sp. M0437 | reverse complement strand
ACCTCATTGCTACCGGCAGCCAGCAAGGAGAAAATGTCTTTCGCGCCGTGGACATCGGCGTGGCACTCGGCACTGGCCGGCCGGTCCTGGTCACCGCAAGCAATGTCGAACATGTCATGGCAAAAACCGTGCTGGTTGCCTGGAAAGACCCCGGGAGCGCGGCGGGATAGCAGATGCATTACCTTTTCTGGCCAAGGCAATTGAAGGCGTGATCGATACAATCGGTACTAAACGCGACGAAAGCATCCGTAACAGCCTCGCGACATCGCCGTCTTTCTTGAGCACCACGGCATCAGGGCGCGGAGCGAAATCATCCCCGGCGATGCTGATGGCGAACAGCTGGTGGCGTTCGCACACATGATTCATGCAGACCTGACTGTTTCCGGCGCATACGGTCATAGCCGGCTGCCGGAATGGTCGTTCGGCGGCGTTCGGCGGCGTCACGCGTACGCTGATCGAAGAGAGCAGCATCAACCGCTTCATGTCGTATTAGCCGCCGTTCGCATCAGGACCTTCACGCCCGTCGCTTGAGGCACGCACGACAGATATCGCCACGAGGAGTCACCTGTTGACCGAGATCAATGCAGTGGTTGCCGACATTGTAATGATCTGCCAGGAAACGGGAGCGAAACGACATGAGTTTTCTCGACTACCTAATTTCAGTTGACGCCAGGACCGCCTTGATGGGCCGCATGATGCAGAAGCTCGGCGTCGACAAACAATTGAAGGTCGTTCCGGACCAAGTTGCCGTCACCAATCGAGCGGTGGATCGGTGTCGCTCCTGCGGGCACCAGGATGAATGCTCGACTTGGCTCGATGAACACCAGCAAGCTGATGATCCGCCAGACTATTGCCGCAACCGCGACCTGATCGCACGGCTGCAGCAGGCCGCCGGCCAACGATAGAGCGGTCGTCCTAGGCATACCAGATCGCGTCACCAAGGCCGCGTGCTGCAGGTTCGTCAATTCCTGGGCGGTCATTGCTCGCGCAACGTTTCGCATCCTGCTGGCTGATGTCGTTCCGGCGCATACCGCCCGCGAATGCCTGCAACTCCGCTCTCATGTAAACAGCCGACCGGCCCTCAAGCCGGGGCTGGCCGCTTTGCTATCAAGGCTGCCAGGGCAGAAACCAGGGAGCGATGCGCGCAAAGGCGCGCCGTTAACGACAATGCGAGGCGCCGGCAGTTCCTGCGCGGGGTTATACGTGCGGTTTTGCGGACACCAGCAAGGTTGACCAATAAACATATATTGACAATGTTTCTTTAAGGTGCGATTCCGACTATCGATCGAAGGCCTCCTTTGAAGCAAATGCATCAATCGCCGTTGTGGACGAAAACCAAGAGCATGCATATGACTGCGAATGGCCGGACCAAGAGAACGATCGTCATCGGTGGTGCCCCGTTGCCAGACGTGCTTGACGAGGCCATGATCCGTCTTGTGGTTGACGGCTTTTATGATGAGATTCGCCGCGACGACCTTCTCGGCCCCATCTTTCATAATGGTATCCATCCTGAGGCGTGGCCGCGCCATCTGGCTAAGATGTGCGACTTCTGGTCCGCTACGCTGCTCCGGTCGTCCCGTTATGAAGGCCGTCCATTACCGCCACACCTGGCGATCTCCGGTCTTGGAGTGGCCCATTTCCGGCGTTGGCTAAAGCTGTTTCGCGCAACGGTGCGCCGTGTCTGCCCACCCGAGGTTGCGGCGCTGTTCATGGACCGCGCACTGCGCATATCTCACAGCTTCCGTCTCGCCGTCGCCTTCAGCCGTGGCGAGACTACGATGGGCATAGACCCGATCCTCGAGAAGGACCTGTGATGCGGGGTTGGTTTGTAAGTGGCTCCTGTACGAGAATTGCGAAGAGGAACCGTTCGTGCGGTTGACCAATTTCTCGGACTACGCTTTGAGGATGCTAATGTACGCGGCCTCTGCCGGTGATCGCCTGATCACGATCGAGGAGGTGGCACGCACGTTCAACGTATCCAAAACGCACCTCAACAAGGTCGCCAATACCCTGACGCGCGGCGGTTACTTGAAAGCGGTCCGCGGTCGCTCCGGTGGGCTAGCCCTCGGGCGGAGCCCCGAGATGATCCGGATCGGCGACGTGGTACGCCTGACGGAGCCAGATTTCGCGCTTGTGGAGTGCTTCGCGACCGGAAATCAGTGCGTGCTCACCGGCTGCTGCAAACTTTCAGGAATGTTCGGCGACGCGATAGCCTCCTTCCAGAACACGCTGGACCGGTACACGCTGGCCGACGTCGCGTTGATGCCCCAGGACTTTGTCGGCGGGCTGCCTGCATCCGAGGCTTCGGCGTACGATAAGCGGGGGTAAGGCC
>NZ_JAMYRK010000166.1:0-2427 GCF_040321335.1 Mesorhizobium sp. M0437 | reverse complement strand
CGTTCAGTTTGGAGCACTGGGCGAGGTCAAAGGGTTCGGCATGACGGTCGATGTGCCCGTGCCCAGCTCCGTCAACATCGCGTCGCTCGTCCTGACATTGAGTGCGCTGCTGGCGGTGTTCCGTTTCAAGATCGGTATGCTCCCGGTGCTCGCCGGCTGTTCGATCCTCGGGCTGCTCTACGGGATGGCAACGGGAGCGATCTAACCCGTGCAGCCAGCGCCGCTTACCAGTGGTGAGGAGGCATCGTTGACGTTACAGTGGCTCGCGCACGGTTTGCGCAAAGCTATTTCGAAGCGGCGCTTCAGGCTGCTTCCTGCCGGTGCTGAGCCGACTGCTGCGAACCTGCTGATATCAAGGGGACTGCGGGCGTTCGGTGACGGTCTGGTCAGCATCCTGCTTCCCGCCTATCTGGCCACGCTCGGCTTCGACGCCTTCGAGATCGGAACCCTGTCGACGGCGACGCTCGCGGGCTCAGCCGTCCTCACCCTGGCTGTTGGGATCGTCGCGCATCGCTTCTCCCGTCGAGCGCTGCTGACCGCAGCGGCTGTCCTGATGATAGCAACGGGGGTCGTCTTCGCTGTCGTTCACGACTTCTGGCCGCTGCTTCTCATCGCGTTCGTCGGCACGCTGAACACATCTTCAGGGGACGTCAGCGTGTTTCTACCGCTCGAACATTCGCAGCTTGCGCAGAGCGTCACCGACCGCGACCGCACGGCGCTCTTTGCGCGCTACAGCCTCATCGGCTCTCTCGCCGGCGCCGTCGGAGCGCTGGCCGCAGGAGCGCCCGACTTTCTCCGCGACGCCATCGGCCTGGAAATGAAGCAGGCCCTCCAGGCAGCTTTTCTATTTTATGCCTCACTTGGGTTGGCGGCGGTGCTCCTCTATCGGCGGCTGCCGAGTGACGCGCCTGATGCAGGCAAAGTGTCGGCACAGCCATTGCGCAGGTCTCGCTCCATCGTTCTGTCACTCGCAGCGCTCTTCAGCCTCGACGCTTTCGCAGGCGGCTTCGTCGTCCAATCGTTGTTGGCCCTCTGGCTCTTTCAACGGTTCGGCCTGTCGCTCGCCGCCACCGGCGCAATCTTCTTCTGGACGGGTGTCCTTTCGGCTGCGTCCTATTTGGTCGCTGTGCGAATTTCCCAGCAGATCGGACTCATAAACACGATGGTGTTTACGCACCTTCCGTCGAGCCTCTGTCTGGTGCTCATCCCGTTCATGCCGAGCGTCGCTCCGGCTATCGCTCTTCTGCTGATTAGAAGCGCGCTGTCGCAGATGGACGTGCCGACCCGCACATCGTACGTCATGGCCGTGGTGACGCCCGAAGAGCGGGCTGCCGCGGCGAGCATCACCGCCGTCCCCCGCAGCCTCGCGGCGGCCGCCAGTCCAGTCCTCGCAGGGGCTCTCCTTGCCGTCTCCAGCTTCGGCTGGCCCCTGATCATCGCCGGTGGGCTGAAAATTATCTACGACCTTCTGCTGCTCGCGACATTTCGCAGTGTTCGCCCTCCAGAGGAGCACGGGGGCGGGAGGAATGACATGTCAGTCGGCCATGATCGAACTGGCAACGACGCGCGGGTTTCCTGGTGGCGTTGAAGGCAGGACCACCAGCCGGACAAATTGCTTACGTCCGCCGGCAACGAGGATGTAGAGACGCGAGAACTCCTCCGTATCGCGATCTTCGGCAATCTTCTCGGCATCCGTACGGGTGAAGAAACTCTTCCGAAATGCCTCTTGATCGATATCGGGAAATGCCAGCGTACACGTCTGCACCGGTTTGCCGCTCATCGTTGCCTTGGTGGTGCCGATGATGGTTCCTGCTGGCAATCCTTCCTCCGCTTCGGCCACCAGCCATGCCTCCACTGAGGTTGGATTAGCGATTGGCGCGAGTTCGGCGAAGCCTGCTTCGGCAATAAGTGTCCACCTGCG
This sequence comes from Mesorhizobium sp. M0437, assembly GCF_040321335.1. NCBI lineage: Bacteria > Pseudomonadati > Pseudomonadota > Alphaproteobacteria > Hyphomicrobiales > Phyllobacteriaceae > Mesorhizobium > Mesorhizobium sp. M0437. The sequence goes on along the minus strand of NZ_JAMYRK010000166.1, from coordinate 506 downwards.
TTCGTGCGCGGTCTCTATCATGCGCTCGAAATTGGGACCCTCGGCCAGACAGGTACGGTGAAATTGTTCGACAGCCTGATCCGCATCACTGGCGGCCTGCGCCGGCGACATCGTCAGACCCAAGATGGTCCCTGCCAACGTTAGAAATTGGAACATGTCTATCTCGCGTAGCTGATTGTGGACGAACCACTTATCCTGAACGGGCTACGACACTCGTTGTTCCGGACTGTCGGCGCCTGCATGGCCGGTATCTTGATGGAGGCGCGAAGCGCCTGCGCAGTTGATGCAATGTTCAGGCATCTGGCAACTGATGGAACCATGCCGCACTGGGTTTCGATGACGGACCCTGCTACAGACCCACTCACACCGCCGGGCGGGACCATTTGATCACGTGCTGAGTTCCTGGAGACATCTCCCGGCGCTCGCCGAGGAACCTGCATGTCGTGCTCGCCGGCAACCAGCCCCGGTGGTTTTTCGGGCACTTGGCCTATGTCCCAGTCCACTGT
>NZ_JAMYRK010000165.1:0-2472 GCF_040321335.1 Mesorhizobium sp. M0437 | reverse complement strand
GAATTGCTTTCGGGCCGGAGCCCGGGACCGACGGCGAACAGTTGAGGAAAGCCGCTGACATTGCTCTTTACGCGGCCAAGACAGATGGACGCGGCTGCGCTCGAACATTCAACCGTTCGATGCTGCTCTTGCTCGAGCAACGCGAGAATCTGAGGCGCAGCCTTCGAACCGCGCTGGAGCGCGGCGAGCTTTATCTGGAGTATCAGCCGCTCATTCAGCCTCCCTCGTCAGTGACCGGTTTCGAAGCGCTGCTGCGGTGGCGGCACCCCGAGCTCGGAATCATTCCACCCAACGTGTTCATACCGATCGCCGAAGCCGACGGTCTGATGGACGAGATTGGACGATGGGTGCTCGAGGAAGCGTGTCGCCAGGCGTTGACGTGGCCTTCCTCGCTGACAGTCGCAGTGAACTTGTCGCCGGCTCAGTTCCTTAGCGGTTTGCTGACGGACACCGTCGCTCAGATCGTCGACGCAGTTGGGCTTGAAGCCGACAGACTTGAACTTGAGATAACCGAGAGGGTTCTACTTGAGAAGACGATCGACAACATAGACACATTAAATACGCTGAATGTCTTGGGAATTCGAATATCGCTAGACGATTTTGGAACATACTATTCATCGTTGAGCTACCTTAAAAATTTTCCCTTCGATACGTTGAAGATAGATCAGTACTTTATTGCGGACTTGGAGACCGATCTCAAAAGCCAAACGATCGTGCGATCGATCATGAATCTGGCGCACGGCCTCGGGATAAATGTCACTGCCGAGGGGGTCGAGACGCCGGCACAGGCACGGTGGCTGATCAAGGAGAATTGCGATTGCCTGCAAGGCAACTTCCTGGGAAAGCCGCTTGGAGCCGAGGCGATCAGCGGTTTCATCAGGCGGTCCCCGCTGAGGGTGGTACGCGCGATGGAGGAATCAAAACAAGCGCTCTAGCGCCTTGCGGCCTTCGTTAACGGTGAGGCGGAGATTCTAGAATGATCGAGGCAGATACCGCGCAATTCCTCGAGTGGGTGCGAGACAGACTCATCACGGGCGCGGAGAAATTTTTCATCGCGGAGGCCATCACCCCGCGAGAGCTCAATACTGATGGAACAAGTGAGATGCCGATGGGACCTATTCATCATGACCTGGCTGGCGAGCCGACTTTTGAGCCGATGATCCAGATCGACATGGAAATCAAAGCTTTTGTCTCCGCTTGGAAGCATTGCGATTATGTCTCGACATACGTGGCCCGGATGATCAGTCAAAACAGGTCAGACTCGGTCCACCATTCAAATCTCTTTTCCTCCGCCTTCAACGAATTGCTGGAAGTCGCCTTTCGTACTCGCCATGCCGACGGCGAACTGGCATGCAGGGTGTCTCGCCATGGCGCGACGGATAGGATCGAGTTGACATTTCCTTGCGTGCCGGAGGAGCGCCAATTCTACGAAGAAGCCGTGTCGCAACTTGCAGGAATAGAGGCCAGAGAGCGATACCTCAATTCGGTGTCCGGGGATCTCGCGCCGAGCCGCGAGGTCATACTCCTGGAACTGGCTGTCGACTACAACGCGACACTCTGGATCGAGGACGCGGACGGCGATGCAATCAAGCTTGTCGTGGATCTTCCGCTCGAGGGCCTGCAAAATTGAGCCCTTACGACCTTCTCCCGCGCTTCAAGGCGCAATACGACGCGAACAACCAGGAGTTCTCCATATCGGGAGTGGTCCGGCCTCAGGCGATCGATGAGCTTGGGCCCAGCATAGCATTACTTCGCGATGCGATCGGCCGTGTGCGCGGCGTTCTCTACGTCAATGTCAGGCGCCTGACGCAGATGAACAATGCGGCGTTTCACACCTTTTCGAGGATCATCATCGACGCTTGTCGCGCTCGACCCGATCTCAAATTCGTCGTCATCACGTCAAGCGTCGTCGGATGGACCTCGCGAAAATTCGGTCGCCTGAGCGGAATTGAACCGAACATCACCGTCGAGGAGTATGACACTGAATTTTATCCGGGGCAGGGTTTTCTTGAGGAAGGCGGGTTCGTACCCATCCTGCGCACTCAGACAAAGATGACTTGGCGCCACGAGCGCACAATCTTGCCGCGACACGGCATGAGGCCCGGGATCGTCATGGCCGATGTCTGTTGCGGGATCGGTGATTTCGCCGTACTCGCGCAGAAGGAGTTTCAGCCATCGCGGATCGTCGCCCTCGACCACTCCAGATCAAGCCTGAACTATGCTCGACGAGTGATGCGGGAATTCGACATCCGGGGCATCGAATATACTTATGGCGATGCGTCGGAGATGCTGCTCGACCAAGCGCAGTTCGACTTGGTCACCTGCCGACATTCCCTTCAAATCTTCAATCGACCTGAACTCATCCTCAAGGAGCTCTACCGCATCTGCAAGCCAGGCGGGCGGGTCTATATCACCAACGAGAAGAATTCGCATTGCCTCGGCGAGCCGCGCGCCGAAAGCATTCGTTGGACC
>NZ_JAMYRK010000164.1:0-2566 GCF_040321335.1 Mesorhizobium sp. M0437 | reverse complement strand
TAGCTGTTGCGCGGATCGGGGAACGCGCCAAGCACGAGCCAAGTGTTCATGGCGCCCGTCAAAAAAATGAGCGCAACCGCCACCATACCAAAGCGGGAGAAGCGCCACAGGACGGTTTCCACGCCTGCGACTTCGGATGGATGCCGCTGTGCTGCCGCGATAAGCAGGCCGAGGGGCAGGAGGCCACCTATCCACGCCCCGGCACTTGCAACATGGAGAGCTTGAGTCAGTGAGCCTAGAAGGCCCAACGCCGCCGCGTGGCCCTGCCAACCCTCGCAGGTCAGTAGCAAGAAAGCCGGCCCGACGATCAATTCGGGCCGCCCCGAGAAACTGATCACCAGGAGCAGGAGAACGAGCGAAAGGCGAACAAACCAAACAGTTCCGAAGTCGCTTTCCATGAGGACGCCGCGCAAGGTGTCAACCATACCCTCGCGTCCGGAGAGCCCGGCCGTAAAGCACAGCAGCCAAATTGCCGCGAAGATTGCGGCCGCAAGTGCGAGGGCAGGATTGATGTTACGGGGTAGAGGCGCAAGCGCGGGAGCCGCGGTTCTGCCTAGCGCATAGAAAGGGAAGAGTGCCGACCCGAATAGAATCATCACTGAGAGGAAGTAGACCCACCGGGCGAAGGCCAGAGTGCCATCAACGTCCATTTCTACGGTCTGACTTCAAATTTGAAATTGCCCTTCACCTTGTGCCCGTCTGCTGACAGCGCGTGCCAATCAACTTGATAAACACCCGGCGCAAGGGACCTTGATACAGGTGCCACCATGTCCTTATCCTGCACCGCGATCTCCGTGGTGATCTTCGCACCATCCGGCCCCGAAAGATCGATGCCCGAGAATCGAGCCTCAATGGATTCGCTAAAGCGCAGTCGAATCTCAGTGGGCGGAGCGGCAATGGTGCTATTGATCTCTGGAGTAGCCTCGACCAATCGAGCATGCGCAAGCGCCTGGCCGGATAATGGCACGCTCCACAGCGCAACTGTGGCGATCATTCGGATAGTCCGGTTCAACGCGAACTCCTCCCGCGACGACGGTCATCAAAGACTATGCACTTCCTGACGAATAATTGCAGGGCCGCCACTGTTCGAGCTGTCACGAAACTTTCCATTTGCCGGAAGTGATGGGAGATCAGGCCAACACGCTACCGACCGCCGAGACTCTCGATTGAAGGTCACGGACGCCGCAAGCGTTTGTAATTATCAGGACAAGCGCGGGCGAAACAAGCGTTGGCGCCCGCGTGACTCCATTTCAGCTACTTAACCGGGATCATGAGATGTGCGTATGGAGTGCCCGGCCACATCACATAGGGCTTGGATGTGTCAGGCTTGGGGTCCGTCTGATAGCCCTGCATCATGTCCATTGCGTTGACGATCATCACATGCGGGCCGGTCTCTATCCAATTGTTGCCTTCCTCGGGCTTCGTCGCATAGGGATCGGTGTTGCTGCCATCGGTACCGCCGGACAGCATGTACATGAAGCCGACCTTGCCCTTGGGCGGTTCCTTCTTTTCCATCCATGCCATCGCCCATTCCATCGCATTGGCATCGCCGCACATTGGGTCCGGGCCGGGCGTGGACGGGCTGTCTGGCATGCACCAGAAGCCGTTCTTGCCCTCGCGCAGGGTGCGCATGGCGCCCTTTTCATCCGCGGCGTAGACCGCAGCGCCGCTTGCCACGGCAGGTGGTGCAGCAGATTCAGCGCTCTTGATCATCGCAGCGTCGTCGGCGGCTGCGCCTTGCATCGTAGCCAAACTGCCTGCCGCCAAAAGGGCAGCGACCGTCAGAAGCCGTTTCATGGCCGTTCTCCGGTTTGAGTTGATCTTGTGCATGATGTCCGACGCACGGCTTTCCAGAGCCGTTTGTCGGTGATCAAACACTAGCAGATTACATGCCTCCGGACAATTTACGTTTTAGCGCTGTCTAATGTCTTTGCAGGGGGCGTGCTATTAAACGGGGGCCTTCAAATCAGTCACGAAACTCCTGAGGGTTCACTAACCAAGATGGTGCTGTTCAGCGAGTGGCCAAATTTGCGCGGTTTCCCGGCAACCTTGCTTGCATCGTCAAATCGCCACCTGCCCTAACCCTAGATTAGCCCGCGCATCGTCAGTTCAGCCTTCAGATAGGCATAATAGATCGGCGCGGCGACAAGACCCGGCATACCGAACCAGGCTTCCATGAAAACCATCGCCAGAAGAAGCTCCCAGGCACGCGCATTGATCCGCGAACCGATGATCTTGGCGTTTACGAAGTATTCGAGCTTGTGAATGATGATGAGAAAGGCAAGCGAGCCGAGCGCTGCAAGGAAGGAGATGCTGAGGCTGACAACCACGATCACCGTGTTGGAGATCAGATTGCCGATGACCGGCAGAAGGCCAGCGACGAAAGTCAGCGCTATCATTGTCCTGATGAATGGCAGATCGATGCCGAAGGACGGCAGAACAGCGACGAGATAGATCGCCGTCAGAAACGTATTCAACGCCGAAATCCGGATTTGCGAGAACACGATGTTGCGAAAGGCCTTGCTCAGAATGTTGACACGATCCGCCAGCGCGACCGCCAGTGGGC
>NZ_JAMYRK010000163.1:0-2612 GCF_040321335.1 Mesorhizobium sp. M0437 | reverse complement strand
ACAATATTGGAAAGCACCCTTCGCGCCTTGCCTGGGCCGATGTTGCGCTGCATGTGCTGATAGACGGCCAGCAGCAGGACGATATCGTATTTCGGCAGAAGGATATTGCCGAGGCGCCGGCTGCCAAGATTTAGGCGATCGAACCGGGCATGTACCGGGGAGCCCCTCAATAACATTTTTGCCGTTTCGATATGAGGTTTGGCAATGTCGATCCCATGGATCGAACTGGGTCTTAGCTTGGATATCTCATAGGCGACGACACCCATGTTGCAGCCAATATCGAGAATTTCCTTGTCGGCACAAAGTGGCAAGCGAGCCGAACAGCCAGTCGCTAATGCCCTTGAGGTCGTGGTTCCCGCCAAGGTTGGACCGGGCCGAACCTCGTTGCGGACAGAAAGACTCTCGGCGAGCACGCCGTCGAACGTCATCGCCGAGAGCTGGTTTTGCCAACGTCGAAGACGGCGATATTCGCGCCGTCCGCCTCCTGCCCGTCATGCATTGGGTCAGATCAGACCGTATTGGCGAGCCTTGTTGCGCAGGAAAGGCAAGCCATTGCCCATCACTTCGGCCTCGTCCTTCGCGACCGGCCGCCAGACGGAGAGGCCATAGGAGACTTCCGGCGGCATGTTGATGAAGCTTTCCATGGCAAGTCCGCCCTTGAAGCCGATCGCCGCGAGCGTTGCGTAGATCTCGTCCCAGGGGCAGTTGCCGGTGCCCGGGGTGCCGCGATCGCTCTCTGACAAGTGAATGTATTTCAGGTGCTCACGAGCGGCCAGAATACCATTGGCGGCCCCCTTCTCCTCGATGTTCATGTGATAGGTGTCGAGATGGACAAAGATGTTGTCGGCGCCGACTTTCTCGAGCATCCAGACGGCCTGCGCCCCGGTATTTATCAGGTGGTTCTCGTAGCGGTTCACCGCCTCGATTCCGAGCTCTATGCCGCGCGTCTTGGCGTGCTTGGCGGCGACGGTCAGCACATGCGCGATGTTGTCGTATTCCTTGTCGGTGGGTGGCACGCCGGTGCGTTCACCGATACCACCGAAAATCACACCGGAAAGCGCCAGAGCGCCCATCTCTGCAGTCTTGTTGATGGCCACTTTGAGATGTTCGATGGCGGCATCCGGCCGCACCGAGGCCCAGGCCCGCTCCGGCAAGCCAAGCGAGCAAACAGCTGGAAGATTGTGCTTTTCGAGCAAGGCGCGCGTATGCGCGGCATCGACCGCCGGCGCGTTCAGAAGCGCGATCTCGATAAAGTCCATGCCGTATTTGACGGAAGCGGCGATCGCCTTCTCTGCGCCCGCCCGGTCCCAGTTCATCGTCCACATCGAGGTGTGGACCCCAAAACCATGCATCTAACTCACCCTTTGTTTGTGTTTAGGAACTTTAGGCGCCCAGCAAGCCAGCGCAGGATCATCACGGTGATCATCAAAATGCCCCAGACCGCCGTCGCCAGATGCTGGTTGGCGCCCATCAGATTGAGTCCCGAGGACAGAAGCTGGAGCACCACGAGCGCGACGAAGACAGGGATCACGCGACCGAAGCCGCCGAACGGATTGACCCCGCCAAGAAAGCAGGCAAGCACAGTGATCAGCAGGTAGGACTCGCCGTGGCCGACACGCACCGAATTGAAGCGCGCCAGCATGATGATACCGGCGACCGCGCACATCGCACCGGACAGTGTGTAGACCAGAACCTGCACCTTGCGTGTATTAATGCCGGAGTAGCGCGTGGCCTCGATGTTGGAGCCGATCATATAGGTGTTGAAGCCTAGCTTCATGCGTGTCAGCAGGAGCTGCCAGATCAGCACACAGGTGATGAAAATGAGCAACGGAACCGGGATACCAAGAGTCGAACCGTAGCCGATCGGCGCCAGGAAGCTGGGAAAGCCGGACACGTCGCCGCCATGCGTCAGGAACTCACCGAGACCGCGCAGGAAAATCATCATCGACAGCGAGACCAGGATCGGGGGAGCCTTGGTGTTGGCGATGACGAGCCCCATGATCAGTCCACTAAGTGCTCCGACCGCAAGGGCAAGGATCGCGCCAAGGACAAAGGCACCGATGCCCGCGTCGACGCCGCCCTGGCTTTGAAGGATCCAAGCGAGCGTCAGCCCGGCGATGTTGGCGGTGAAGGTGATGGCCAGGTTCAGGCCGCCGGTCAGGATCGGGAGCAGCATGGCGAGTGTGAGCAGGCCGAGCTCCGGCAGCTGGTAGGCGACGGAGCCAAAAGTGGCCCGGGAAAGGAAGTTCGGTGCGGCAATGCCGAACACGATCATGACTACCACGAACGCAGCAAGCGGACCTGCCAGTTCGGGGCCAAGCAAGTTGCGGACGCGTTCAATCACAGCCGTCATGAAGGCACCCGCCGGCTTTTCAGGAACGGCAGCAGGCGTTCGATGCTGGTGTTCGACAGGGTAATGGCGGCTAGGATGATGGTGCCGACGATCATCTTGAACGCGAAAGGCGACACGCCCATCAAATTAAGTCCGTTCTGGGTGATCGAGACCAACAGAACGCCAAGAATGCAGCCGAGCACGCTGCCTTTGCCGCCGCCAAGCCGTGCACCGCCAAGGACCACGGCTGCCAGGACGTCGAGTTCGCGCCCATATAGGG
>NZ_JAMYRK010000162.1:0-2624 GCF_040321335.1 Mesorhizobium sp. M0437 | reverse complement strand
TGCGTATTCCGACGAAGCCGGCCATCGATTCCGATTTGAAGCCGGCCGGTCATTCCGATTTCAATCCGGCCGGTGTTCCGATTTGAAGCCGGCCATTTTTCGGACTGATCCTGGGTCTCGTTGATGTTTGGATTGGGTTTCGTTTCAGGTCAAGCTTGAGCTGTTTCAGACGCTCTTGGCGAGCGCTGTTTTCGCATGCTTTCACCGGTGAGATCGATGCGATAGGCGTTGTGAACGAGGCGGTCCAGGATGGCATCGGCCAGAGTTGGGTTTGCAATGATCTCGTACCAGCGATCCAGAGGCAGCTGACTGGTGACGATTGTCGATCGGCGTTCGTAGCGGTCTTCAATGATCTCAAGCACATCACGCCGCTGGTCATCATTGAGTTTTTCCGGTCCCCAGTCATCGAGAATGAGAAGGTCGGTTTTGGCAAGTTGCTTGAGGATCCGGCCATAACGTCCGTCGCCTCTGGCAAGGGCAAGAGTTGCAAACAGCCGGGGAACGCGGTGATAGGCGACGGAGAAATCCTCTCGGCAAGCTTTGTGGCCGAGAGCGCAGGCCAGCCAGCTCTTGCCCACGCCCGCCGGCCCGGTGATGAGAAGACTGTGATGCTTTCTGATCCAGTCGCAGCCGGCGAGCGCCATGAACAGATTGCGGTCAAGACCGCGTGCGGCACGGAAGTCGGCATTCTCGATCTGTGCGTCATGGCGCAGCTTTGCAGCCCTGGCGCGGGCTTCGAAACGCTTCTGGCGGCGCATGGTAGCCTCGCGCTCAAGCAGCATGGCAAGCCATTCGCCATGCTCGAGGCCGCGTGCTTCGGATTGTGCGTCGAGCTCCTGGAAGGCGGTGGCCATGCCATGAAGGCCGAGTTCGCGCAGCATGTCGATGGTGGGATGGATAAGCATTGGTGTGTCTCCTCAATGAAAGTAATCAGGGCCACGCAGATTGGCGTGATCGACGATGGCGGTCGGTTCGGTGGAATGCCTTGCGGCCTTGTGATTGGCGATAAGCGAGGCAATGCTCTTGCAGTTCAGGCCACCGATCTCGACAGCGCGGGCTGACACAGCTTCGGCGCGATCGCGTGTGACATCGCGAAACAGGCGCAGGACACCCAGGCATGTTCGAAAGCCTTGTTCAGGATGTGGGCGGCTGGCGAGGATTGCGACAATCAAGCCTTCCGTCTCGGGGCCGACGGATGCGGCCCAGCGACGGAAGCGATCTGGCGTCCACTCGGCATAGCGCCGGTGGGAGCTGGGCATGTGATCCGGATCGGTTCCATGGCGAGGACCGCCATAGCGGCGCTGATGCACCGCGACGCGCTTGCCGCGGTGGAAGATCTCGATGGTGCGTGCCGTTGCTCTCAGATCGACCTGCTGGCGAATGAGGCTGTGCGGCACGGAATAAAAGAAGGTCTTGAACTCGACGTGGTAATCCGTCGAGACGCGGGCCAAACGCCATTCGGCAAACTCGTAATCCTCCAGTGGAAGACTGGCCAAAGCCGGGCGCTCGACACTCTCGAACAGCTGCCGGCGACTGACGCCCAGCCGGCGCATGACGTGATCATTGATGCGATCGAGTGCCTGGCGAATGGCGGCATTGGCCTCGGCCAGCGAGAAGAAGGTCTGATTGCGCATCCGCCCCAGAATGCATGATTGGGCGAAGCGGACGCCGTTCTCGACTTTGGATTTGTCCTTCGGCCGTCGCGGCCGTGCCGGCAGGACACCGACACCATAGTGGGATGCCATCATGCCGTAGCTGCGGTTGATCTCGGGATCGTAGAAACTGGCGCGGCTGACGCCAGACTTCAAATTGTCGGGAACGACCAACCGGGGAACGCCTCCGAAGAAACGAAACATCCGAACATGCGAGCCGATCCAGTCGGGAAGTGTTTGTGTCCATGTTGCTTCAGCATAGGTGAAGCTGGATGCGCCGAGCACTGCCACGAAGATCTCTGCCTCGCGGATCTCACCGGTCTTGCGATCAACAATCGGGATCTTCTTGCCGGAATAGTCGACGAAGACCTTGTCGCCGGCCGCATGCTCCTGGCGCATCGTCGGCGAAAGCCGCTGCTCGAAACTGCGAAAGAGTTCGCAGAAGCGACTGTAGCCGTATCCTTCGGGATGCGACCCACGATACTCCTCCCAGAGGATGAGCAAGGTGACACCGGGCTTCTTGAGCTCGACGGCAAGATCGGCCCAGTTTGGTTCTGTGCGTCTTCTCGTGCCCTGTTTGACGCCGTTGCGAGTGAAGAGTTTGTTCTCGAGCGCATCGTCGGTCAGTTCGCCCGGCAAGGGCCAGCTCAATCCAACCGCCGCTGCGCGCTGCAGATTATCCTGCACCGTGCTGCGCGCTATTCCCAAGACGACGGCAATCTCGCGGGAGCTGGTCCCGCTTCCGGCAAGCCGCAGCATTTGTCGTAACTGTCTCATGGTCAGCCTTCTCTTTGCCGGCATCAAAATCTCCCCGTTCATCGCGGGGCATTTGATGCCAAAGTTGCTGACCCAGGAGGTAATGTTCAGTGCCGAAAACTGGCCGACTTTTGATTGGAATGGTGGCCGGCTTCAAATCGGAATGGTGGCCGGTCTTTGATCGGAATGGCGGCCGGCTTCACGTCGGAATCCGCA
>NZ_JAMYRK010000161.1:0-2732 GCF_040321335.1 Mesorhizobium sp. M0437 | reverse complement strand
CTTTGAAATCGTCAAGGTCGATTTGCAGAAGGGCGGCTTTCGGCTTTGATCCGCCGAGGGCCGCCATTGCCTGCTGGAGCCGCTCGCCGAATCGCCGCCGATTCTGCAGTCCAGTCAGCACGTCGTGCGTCGCCTGATGGAGCAGAACTACATGTTCTTGTTCCTCGGCTGCGCTCCGCCCGCCGTCCTCCCTTAATTCGATGATACCCGCACCATTTGCCGTGGGGAACACAAAAACGGACCGGTGCGCTCCGCCCGATGTTCGCGGCAAGTCGATGCTGGCCGGAGAGCCACCCTGGAACACACGAAGAAATTCGTCGCGATGGCTCGCATCGAGAAAGCTCGGGTAGATCTCCCAGATGGCGGCGCCCGGCGCTACCGCGCCTCCGTACAACCCTTTGAGCCTGGCCGCGTAGTGCGTCAGGCGGAAGTCACGGTCATAGAACGACAAAAGTTCGGTCGTGTTCGCCAAAAGGTCTGCGAGAACCCCATCGCCGACACTTGGAGCGTCGCTCGATGAAGGCCCCTCACTCTCCGTGCCGACGCCTGAAGCCTCTGAGGGCAAGAACCACCTCCATAGGCGGTGCAGACTCGCGCCCCCCAGTCGAGAAATAGCATAACTGTCAAGCTTGGCAAACTTTCAAATCGCACTCTTAATAAGAGCCCCCCGCAGCCTAGTTCCATGTATGCTCCGCCGTGATCGGCGGCAAATTATCGATAACGATGAACCGTCACAGTTCGTTAACAAACCGTGAATTGGTGAGAATCAGCTGTGTGATTAATGCGCAGTAGGCGCGACACGAAGATATTGTGGCCCATGAGGCGGCGTGACCTTCGCCGCCCCGGGCAACCCCTCTTCTAAGTCCGCCCAATCAGCTTCGCGATCCTGTAATCAGTTTCCGAGCGCCTTGAGCCAACCTTCAAAGGAAGAGGCCTCCTGGCCTCCGGCATGCGAAACAGAGTGGGCGGGGCGCGGCAATACCACAGTACTGCGGCCTTCGCGGGGGCTGTAACCGAATTCCTTGCTGAATGCCCGGCTGAAATTAGCCGCTGAACTAAACCCGAAGGCTTCAGCAATTTCAACAATGCGCCGGCTGTCCGCCGGATCGCTTAGCGCAATATGGGCTGCTAGAAGGCGGCGACTTTGTATGTAATGGAGAACACCGCCGCTTGGTTCGAACAACTGATAGAGACGAGAGCGCGAGACGCCGAGCGCCCGGCACATTGAATCCGGTGTCAAATGAGCCGCATCCAGATTGTGGTGTACGTATCGACGCGCTCGCTCCATTAGCGCGACACTCGTCAATAGTTCGGCGGCCGCAACCTGTTCCGCCGGAGGCCCGAGGCAGGCAATGATCATGCTGCGTGTTGCGTGCACGATGCGGGGCAGATCGTCAGCCGTGAGGCTGCGCAGCCTTGCTTCGATGCTGTTGACGTAATCGAGCAAGAGGTTGGCAAAGTTGCCCGACAGAATTGAATTGTTCTTGGCGTCCAGGGTTGCCGCCGCATCGGCGAACAAATCGCGCGGCAAATAGACAAAGAGACTTTCGGAGTCCGTTGTCCTCCCGCGAAACGGGTAGCCAAGCGATCTGATCTCCAATTTACCCGGCTGGTTCTCCGCTACACGGCGATCGACCTCCGTCCACGACCGGCCAGTACGTGGCAAGGCGATATACCAGTGATCGATCGAGCTGGACCGAAGCTTCGCGGCAGAACGCATATAACTATGTGCCGGTGCGCGCTGTTGAACGATCAGCATGCCGTCGAGGTTCCAAGCCGTGTGGTCGGCGGGAAAGCCATCGTCGAGCGATTTGTCATCCGGCAACCTGACCTCGACGAGCGGTGCCATATGGGCCTGCCAAGCGGCGAATTGATCCTCTGGCGCCAGTTCGAGTGTTGAAAAGGGCAAAGGTTCGAGCGCCGGCGCAAGTGACGGGGCACCCTCATTGTAAGGTTGAGCTTCGCGCGGCCAACGACGTCGATCACGCTCCAGCGCCTGCCTCGCAAGCGCCTCCTCTTGCCTTTTAGCATCCATCGCGTGGTGTCATATCCGATTCGGGTATGCCCATGCCCCTCTCAATCATGTGGTGTACCTCAGGCATCTGGCAAGACTGGCCGACTCGAGGCGACTGAAACGGCGATCACGCTGGATTACAGTCAGAAATGCATGCCGAGATAAGTTTCTGGATGCGAAGCTAACGACACTCTTCAACCTGGTGCGTATAGAATCGGGCATCATGAAAGCGTAGTTGAGGGGACCGCTGAAATGAACACAAAGCTCAACAGCGAAGATCGTCGCAAGATAATTCTTGATGGGTACTGTAACAACGAACCGTTGAAAGACATTTCGGCAAAAATCGGATGCTCACTGGGGAGTTTGAAGGTCGCGGCCAGTAAACTCGGTTGCACTCGAACTCCAAAAGAGGCGGCGGAATTTCGGCGCGGATTTCACGTCCCGGAAAACAAGCGGCAGGATTACTATAGACTTATGATTACCGGACAATATAAAGCCCGTGAGTGTGCGGTTATGCTAGGATTAATAAAGGAGCAATCAGGAACCAAGTAAATTGATTCCTAGTCACTGCAGATGACAATATCATTTTGACAGCCACCGCTTCAGCGGTTCATCAGCCAAAAGCCCGCCGCAAGCACGGTAGCGGGCACTGAAAGGTTCGCACAGATGCTGCCTCGGCATTTCAATCGCACCTGCCTCAGCCCTCATGATCTGGCTA
>NZ_JAMYRK010000160.1:0-2794 GCF_040321335.1 Mesorhizobium sp. M0437 | reverse complement strand
GCATCTGGGGTCAACCGTATCTACCGTCTCTATCGCGAGGAAGGTCTGACGGTGCGCAAGCGCCGGGCAAGACGGCGAGCGGTCGGCACGCGGGCGCCGATCCTGGTCGAGGCAAAGCCGAATGCGCGCTGGTCGCTGGATTTCGTCCATGACCAGTTCGCCTGCGGCCGGCGCTTCCGTGTGCTCAACATCGTCGATGACGTGACACGCGAATGTCTGGCCGCGATTCCGGACACCTCGATCTCCGGCCGTCGGGTTGCTCGCGAGCTGACGGAACTGATCGCCCACCGCGGCAAACCAGGCATGATCGTCTCCGACCACGGCACGGAGTTCACCTCAAACGCCATCCTTGCATGGTCGAAGGATCACGGGATCGAATGGCACTACATCGCGCCGGGCAAGCCGATGCAGAACGGTTATGTCGAATCCTTCAACGGTCGCATGCGCGACGAGCTCTTGAACGAGAGCCTGTTCTTCGGCCTCGACCACGCCCGCAGCGCCATCGCGAGGCCTCATTCCTCGCTCGGCTACCAGACCCCGGCGGCATACGCCGAGGACATCACCGCAACCGGCCCCGACGCTGTGCTGATGGAAGGCTCTGCGCCTCCGCCGGTTGCTCAACCCGCGCCAAGAGGCGTAACAGAAACGGCCAAGGCTCTAATCGCCGCTGGATGAATGTTCAGTGGCAGGTCAGCTTCGGCGATAATCGCGAGCGCCCGGAGAACTAAGGGCCCGCCTGCCAAATCCAGCAAGGCCGGCGGACCCTATCAGCGCAATGAAGGGACTTTTCTTGCGCAGATACCAACTTCGGGGCTAGAGAGCGTCATTTTTCAGGCGACCGCTCCTATCATCAATAGTGAAATGGAGACGGCGAAAACCGACCCGAGCAACCAACGGGCTTGGTGGACACTAACTTCCATGAGCCGTCTCTCCTTCCATGAGTTCACGTGACAACGGGACGACGAAGTCGCGGTTCCGCGCGACACCTTGTTCAGGCCATTGCGTCTAGCACTTCAGACTTAGGTCCGGCGGTATAAGACCTAAGCCCCGGCGGAGGAACGTTCGTTGGTAGGCATACGTTTTGGTGAGCTTGGCGCGATGAAGATGCGTCCCGGCAAATTCCAACAAGGAGACGGCTATGAGAATGCATCTTTCCACCGCAGCCGCGGGATTTCTGTTGCTGGCCGGCATTGGTGCCGCTGCCGCCCAGGACGTGGTCATCGAACCGCAGCAGGAAACCGTCATCAAGGAATACGTGCACAAGCAGCCTCTCGCGTCGGTGAAAATTCCTGGAGTGGAGCTCAACATCGGCTCGACTCTTCCCGATACAGTCGAGCTTCGTGAAGTCCCCAACGTCAAATACCGTTATGTCGTTGTCGACAACCGGACCGTTCTGGTGGATCCGAGCACGCGCAGGATCGTCAAGGTCTACGACTGATCTGATCTTGGGAGCGCTGGCCCGGATGATGACTCCGGGTCAGCCGGTCGACCGTCTCGATAATCGCCTTAGCCAGCGCCTCGCCCTCATGCACCGGGCAGCCCATAAGAAGGTTCACTGCCTCCTCGCTCGGCAGAACGCCGGCTGGACAGGACGTGCAGCCAGACGCGCTCCTTGGTGCCCGCCGCCCAGCGGATCTCATATGCTTCGACGTCGTCTTCGGTCCAAGCTTCGAACCCGCCGCTCGACCCGGGTTCTTAACGCCGGCCGTTGGATCGATCCCCACTATCTCGGCTTCGAGTGCCCAGCGGAATAGTCCGCATGGCGTCGAAGGGTTTCTCCTCGTGCGGCACCAGTAGGCCAATACACCGTTTGAACAGCACTCAAAACAGTGGCTGAACAGAGCGAGGGGCGCAAGCGGCCCCTACCCTTTTGAACCTTTGAGTGTTCGGCCCAAAGGCGCTTGCAAAATTCGCGGGTTAGGCAACAAGTCGGATTGGCGTGCGCCGCTTTTTAGTGCTCCGAACCACGCTATCGCGAGCGCCTTGAAAAACGGCAGCTTGTGCGCGTGCGCATAGACCTTAGCGTCCTCTTCGGCGGTCAGATAGAGATTCGCCATGGCTTTCGTCAGATCCTCTGGATCGAACCGCTGGTTGAACTCTTTCTGTGTCATCAGCAATTCCGCTGCTCTGATCTGAGGGCTCGTGATTGGCGCGAAATCCGCGTTAGCCAGAACCTCCAATATTCTGCGGGCGCCAATTGCGGTTTGGCGGTTCACCAGACCGCTGATTGTTGCAATGGCGATTGTTTCCCGAGCGCGATATTTCGCGGCAGCCAGCGGCGTGGTGATAACCTTTATACCGGCCCTGGAGCACACCAATTCAACCGTCATGGCGTCCTCATCACCGGAAACGACCGCCGCTTGGTGAAGCTGAAGCGGGGTAATCCCAACGCGCTGGTGTTTTGGCCAACGAAGGCGGCCTGTGCCTGGCTATCAGGTGCATCGGTGCATCGACAATCATCACGGGTATCATGCCAACATGCGGATTGCTTGCCGCTGCTATAGCATCAGCGCCGCGACGCCGGCGCCGACCTGGTCGGCGAGCGTCGACAGGCTGAGCGGCACGCCTTCGCGGGCATAGCGTTCAGCCTGGCGGTTGAGCGGCTGATGCTGGCCCAACTTCTCGAACAGGATCATCGCCAGCAGGCCGGGACCGGCCCAGCCCCGTGGGGTGGCATGGAACGGCGCCGGAGCCTGGCTGTGAACTTCTCCCGCACGTGCTGGATCACCTTCCATTGCCGCGGCACCACCTCCAGCGTCTCGGTGATATCCTCACCCAGCTTGCGCAGCCGATG
>NZ_JAMYRK010000159.1:0-2805 GCF_040321335.1 Mesorhizobium sp. M0437 | reverse complement strand
TTCCGGATGTATTCGGCGCGGGCCCGGAGGCGTTCGGATATCGGCGAGGGAAGAGACAACGGCGCGACCGGACTCGCCCGAAGCTGGTCGAGAATGACTGCGACCAGTCGTTCGGCGCGGGCGCTGCCGGCCTCCGCACGGGGTACTTCGAGAAATGCCAGGATGAGTTCGCGCAGAAGCGGCGTCGTGGCCGCTGAAATTGCTGGCGGCATTTGAGACTGTCCATAGGCAGGCACTATGGGGTGACGGCGGTGTCCGAACCAACCGTTGGGCAGTGACACAGTTGTAGCCTTGGACCGAGTCGGTCGATGCAGTTATCGCGCACAGCCGATAATTTTTGGCAAGAATACTTTCATGAACTCATAGATATTTCCTTTCCCAAGGTCCACTTCATTTGTTTCCAAGAAATCAAGAAATTCCTCAGAAAGCTTTTGCCGCCCACCAAAAGCTTTATCGAAAATCTCGACAAGAGCGAAGTCGCCAAATACGAAGGTGAAGTCGCAGTCCAAATCGGCGCAAATTGCAAGGCGGCCATCCGCTCGCATCATCCCGCATGGCCGCATACCTAGCTCACTAGCATAGGCGTATAGCCAATCTCGGCGTTCTGGACTGTATGGCGCCCAAAAAACCGGCTCCGGACTACGCTCGGCCAAAGGTTCCACCCAGAGATAACACCCTCCAACGAAATGCTCGCGAAAAAAGGCATCGAACATCTCTTCCGTCCATGTGCCATTGGTTGGCCCTTGAATCCCCAAGCACCCTTCAAGCAACCGAGCTTCGATATTTGCCTTGGGAGCATAAACCTTCCGATCGGGAACAATATCATCGCCCATGTCCACGAGCTCGATTTTCCGGAGCAACAAGCTGCGCGCGGCCTCTCTTTCTCGGGCGGATAGAGGCCGCATTCCATCTAAGATTTCTTTGAGTTGAAAACGAGCGCTAGTCATTTGATGCATCCCGTTCCAGAAGTCGAGCTACGAAATCTGACCTATGGCGTTTGCGTAGTGGTTTGGCTGCTGGAAGAGTCGGAGCCATTGGTTTCAGTGCCATCATTGGTCTCGTCACTGTTTGAGCTTTCCTCGCCTTGCGTCTGGTCCGGCTGAACATCGAATTTCTGGTTCTTTTTCCTGTCATCCGGATGTTGCAATTCTATTCCAGGGGCGAGCCATGCGATCTCCTACACGCAACGACAGCCGTGCGAACATAGCAAAGTGCACAGTCACAGTAATCGACGTCGTTGCGTCAGGTGGCGCGGCGGAACGACAATGCGAGCAATGCGGGGAAGGCGAGCTATGCAGTCAACCCGCACAAGGACGGTCGGGCGAACATAGCAAAAAGTGCACTGTGCCGTAATTCCTGCGTAATTCCTGGTGCAAATTCAACGGATCACGCGTTCGTCATCTCTATTTGCTCGGGCAACAAGGAAAACCTTTATAGCAATGTATATTATTCTTGGAACATTTAGTTTGCCAGCATAGGCCACCTGTACTTATATTTATAATAATGACCTTCAGCGAAGAGACTCCCTTTATTCATCCCTTTTTCAAAATTTACTCTAGCCTCTTCAATCTTCCCTTCTGATACCAGCTGAAACCCATACAGGTAGTAAATGGCGGCCAAAGTCCATTCATTTTTTTCGGCGAACAGCGCGTGCACGCGCGGGTCGCGCGCTCGCACGAGTATCTTCATCCACAAAAAAAGAGGCATCTCGCCCTTCTTTTCGGACGCCTTGCGGAGCCAATACTCACTGGCCTAGATCTTTGGATAGACATTTGCCGTTTGCAAAGTCCGTACCAACAGCGAGCTGGGCATCTGGGTCGCCACTTTCCGCCTTTGGCAAAAAGTAAGCTTTCCATTTTTCTCTTTCCTCGGCAACCTCATCCATTTTTCCTCTCTTTCCGCCTTCCGATTCAGCCACGTTCAATTGGACATGCATGAGTGCGAGGAAATGGGGCGGAGTCTATCCCATTGTACGAAAGTCGGTTCTCGGAGCCATTTTCGGTTAAAGTCAGAGTGCTCTAAGAACCGACTTCAACGCCGGCGACCTGGCCTTCGGCTGGGCGGGGTGTTGGGGGGGTGCCAACCTTATCGGGCGGAGCTGAAAGACCTGGCCTATTTGATGGGTTCTGATTGGCGGGTTGTTCGATTTGTGTTGGAGCATCGGTTGTCTCAGGGGCCGGAGGCGGATTTCCCAGCAGTGATTGAACAAAAGCAAATACTGCCTTAGCGGCTTCCCAGCTTTTCTTGGGATCTTTTACTGTTTCTTGGGCGACCTTTTTAGTGCTCCTGCTGCAACCTCTACCGG
This sequence comes from Mesorhizobium sp. M0437, assembly GCF_040321335.1. NCBI lineage: Bacteria > Pseudomonadati > Pseudomonadota > Alphaproteobacteria > Hyphomicrobiales > Phyllobacteriaceae > Mesorhizobium > Mesorhizobium sp. M0437. The sequence goes on along the minus strand of NZ_JAMYRK010000159.1, from coordinate 500 downwards.
CTTATCTTCGGATTTCTTTGAAGAATTAGAGGTTGGTTTTGTCGAATTAGATGGATTGGAATTATCTGATTCTTTTTTCTTCTCTTTGGCAGCTGGACTCTCCAATCCGTTTGGCGCATTCTTAACACTATCGTCAGCTTTAGATTTTTCAGCACTCTGCGCGCCCCCGCCCTCTCCTGAGTCTGCACCTAACGGATCCTTGCCCGCGTTTGGATTGATTCGTCATCGCCACCGACCGCGCATTTGCGAAGCGCGTCGGAGGCGCCACGCCGGGTCAGCCTACCGCCGCAGGTGTCTCGCCTGGTCGCCTTAGACGAGGCTGGATTCACCGTCCGCGACAGCCGAAATCAGATACTCGTGGCTTAAGGACGCCGCCGGTACTTGGCGTCAGTCAAATCGAGCCCAGCCTGGCTGTATTCGTCCGGCGCCTGAAGCATGTCGAAATGGCTGGCATTGGACAGGATGACTTCCTTCGCACCGGAGTGACCGAAGCCATGTAG